>CAKZUV010000138.1 GCA_937921555.1 uncultured Saprospiraceae bacterium | reverse complement strand
TGGGTGTCCGGCGATTGTCTATTTGTTGTTCCACACTAAAGATATAAGAGCTTGTCCAAACTTCCATTAATTGGCTACAATTGGCAAATTTTATTCTGAATTTCGTTAAAAAGCCTCGCCGATGCTATGGCATCGCCTGTGTTTTTTGCCTCGTTCAAAACAAAATTTTCTCAATTTCGCACAATCATGAAAATTTGGACAAGCTCTAAAACGCAAAAAAACAAAACCCTCTAAATTCTTTAATGTTGACGGAAAAACAATTAATAAAAAATTGCCAGCAAGGTATTAAAACCAGTCAGTACGAGCTGGTCAGTCGGTATGGAGGTCAACTCCTTTCGGTCGCCCGGCGGTACGTTCCCGATCAGGCAACGGCCAAGGATATTTTGCAGGAATCATTGATTCGTATTTTCGCCAATATTGATAATTACAAATTTACAGGATCGTTTGAAGGTTGGATGCGTATCATAACGGTACGTTGTGCGCTGGCCCATCTGCGTAAAGCGCACCGGGCGTACGAAGTAGAAATGAATCCGGTAAACAGCGACCCGAGTATTGACCCATCCGTCTACAATCAGATGGGAATGGAAGAATTAATCGGTCTGATCCAGCAACTGCCCGACGGTTTCAGGGCTGTTTTTAACTTGCGGGAAGTCGACGGCCACACGCACGCCGAGATCGCAGAAATTCTGGGAATTACCGAAAGTACTTCCCGCTCACAACTGACCCGTGCTAAAAAAATATTAGGTAAACTTTGGCTGAATCAACAGTCTGTCAATGCTGTCACCAGTCAAAAAATAAGATCATGAATCAAGAGTTAACAAACCATTCGTCCGCTTTGGACATTGATGAAATCTGGGCGGCCATCGAACCTCAGGTAGATCAGATCAACGCCCGCCGAAAGAAGCGCAAATCAGCTTTTTTCTCCTGGTTATCAGGACTCTCGCTGTTGGTTGCAGTGGGTATCGCCGGCTTTTTTCTGACCAGCAATCGCTTTCAAACTGATGAAATCATAAACCAGTCATTGCCGGAACCGGCTGCGGCAACTTCTGTCATAATTGCTGACGACCTCCCACTTCCAGAAAAAGAAGCGGCCAGTCTCGCTCTAGCTACTTCCCCGGAAATCAACCCGGAAGTTACTGCGCCCTTATCTGCTAAAACAGGAAAAGATGGATTTCCCAATCTAAAAAATGATGTACCAGTAACAGGAAAGGTAGTTGTTGAAAATTCACCCCTTCCAATAAGTAATACTTCAGTGAAAACAGAAAAACCAAATGTTATAGTTTCTGAAATTATTCCTAAAAACATCCGTTCTAACAATACAGTTGCCACAACGACGATCCCTGTCCGGAATACAAAATCAGCGGAGGTTATTTCTGTAAAAAATGAAAAGAGATCCACGGTACTGCCTCTGGCCAATTCCGATATTGGTCTGACGGTTCCGGGTACCGATGTACCGATTCTTAATTTTAAAATAGAAAATAATAAGTCGTTGGTACCGCCACCGATTTATATAGAACGTCCCACTTTCTCGCTGGAATTTCAGGCGGGTATCAGTGCGGTCAACCGGACCCTGAATGCTACCGAGGCCAGCGGAAATCGTCTGGATACGCTCGTCAATCTCAGAAACAGTCTCGAAGAACCACTCGAAGCGTTGCACGCAAATCTGTTGGTAAATGCCCATTTCCCGTCTGGATTTTTCGTTTCTTCCGGAGTTGCCTTTACGCAGATCAACGAGGTATACCGTAACAATAGTACCGTTACCGAAGAAATTGTAGATTCAATGGGTATTCAAAAATTAATTGTCAACCTTTCCGGTGATACCATTCCCGTAATTGGTCCGGTCATTTCTACGCAGACTACTACTTTTACCAAGCGATTTTATAACGCTTACCGGTTGATTGACATCCCTTTATTTGTGGGTTATCAGTATGATTTTGGCGACTGGAAAACCGATTTTTCTTTAGGTTTTATTGCTAATATTTTGCTCGCAACGGAAGGTCGTGTTCCCAATACACCGACGACAGATTTAGATTTAAATACGAACGGAGATGATCTTTATCGCAGCCGGGTGGATTATAGTTTACAGTTTGGAATTGGAGTGACCAAAACCTTGTCTGACAAATTATCTCTGCGTGTCAATCCGAATTTCCGCTATTATTCCCGCAATTTCATGAAGGAAGGTACTGGTTTGAATCAACGGTATCTGCTGTTCGGCGCAACGGTGGGACTGAGGATGGATTTGTAAACAAAGGAATATTTCAGGCTTTTTTGAAAATGAATATTGAGAAGCTTCTGATTTTTTTTGTCGCCCAAAGGCGTAAAGAGTTTAACGTGTAAATCTAAAATCTTGAATACTTTATATAAATCTTATTTACTTAAATGTTAGCTGTATTATTTGTTTTAGTAACGACCAATTAATACTTTTGTAGCAGGCTCAATATTCATTTTACATAATTTTAATAAAAGGCAGAATCGTACCTTTTTCAAAAATATCTTTTCCTCTGGGTATTTCTAAAAAGGCGTTTGCATCAACAAGATTGGCAAGATCGCCACTGCCATTTCCTTCGACGGGAGTAGCTAATAATCGACCCGACTTGTCAGTAGTTATTTTCACCTGCGCAAAATAAGTCAGGTCCGGTTTAAAATGAATCGGTCCGGTCAACACCGCAAATTCAGGCTCCAAATCTGGTCCTCCCAAACATTTCTGTAACCACGGAATAAAGTAAACCTGCGCGCACATAAAAGAAGAAACCGGATTACCGGGAAAGGCAAAAACGGTCGCTCCTTCCGGATATTGTCCGAACCAAAAAGGCTTCCCCGGTCGTTGTTTTATTTTATGAAATAACTTTTTAACGCCAAGCTGATCCATCGCTTCCGGTAAAAAATCAAATTTTCCTTTAGACACGCCTCCACTCATCAACACGACGTCGTAAGTGGTCACTATTTCTTTTAGCGTCCCGGTAATTTTTGCCAAATCATCCGTCAGATGAAACGCCGTGGCCGTTATCCCGAAGCGTTGCAAGACCGCCTCTAACTGATAAACATTAGATTTACGAATTTGGTGTGGAAGTGGTTTTTCTTTAACATCTACCAATTCGTCTCCCGTGGAAAGGATCGCTACTTTGGGTTGTCTGGTGACTTTGAGTTCCGTTTTTCCGATGGTAGCCGCAATACCAATCGCCGCTCCGTTCAACAAATATCCGGACGCTAACAGTTCACTTCCCATGGGACGATCACTCCCCTTTTGATGGACGTTTTGCCCCTCCCGAATCGTTTCTGTCATCACCAACGCTTCCCCGTTTTCAACCTGAAGGTCTTCGTAACGGATGATGGTATCCGCTCCGGCGGGCAGGATCGCTCCCGTCATAATTTCCAGGCAAGTATTGCCTTTTAACAATTCGATTTGTGGTTGTCCAGCTGCTCCCACTCCGTCTATTTTGAAGTTCCGGGTACCCGCCGCGTAGTCCGCGTAACGAATCGCAATTCCGTCCATGGTCACCCGATCGTACGGGGGAAAATCCCGGTCGGCGATCAGGGGTTCTCTGAGCGTCCGGCCAACGGCCTGTAATAGTGGAACGGATTCGACGCCGAGGTCACGGGTGGTGGCGTGGATGAGTTGACGGGCTTGGTGGACGGGGATCATTTTTTTGGTGTTTAAGCGCTGCGCGGTTGAATTGTTGAATTGTTGAACCTGCCTTCCTGCGTCAGCAGGCAGGTCGTTGAATCGTTTAACCTGTTTATAGAAGGCTTTAAGGGACTGTTCAATAATCTGTGTTTTTTTGATACGCTATCATTGCGTAAAAAGAGACCAATAACTAATAAACTGATTAACAATGTTTTATGTAGATCATATAAAAATACAGGACGCAGAATAATGAAGCAGACACAGTTAATTGAACGCCCCCGGCTTTAATGAAATACGAATGATACTCGCGATCGCGTAAACTCAAAACCCAAAACCCAAAACTCAAAACTTGAAACAAAATGTAAAATTAAAATTTAAAAAATTCGCAGGCGCCACTTTCAAAAGATAATAAAAAGCCACGTACCAATTAAGACACGCAGCTTTTATTTTTTACCATTCAAAATACTTTAGAATTATTACTACCCTAAAACATTTACACAGTTTAGATCTTCGAAGGCAGACTTCAGACGCGTTACGAAAGATTCCTCTCCGGCCCGCAGCCATTTCCTTGGATCATAATATTTCTTGTTTGGCACATCCTCTCCGTCCGGATTACCGATTTGCGCCTGCAGATAATCTCTTTTAGCCGCCTCGTAATTTCTAACACCGTCCCAGAACGCCCACTGCATATCCGTGTCGATATTCATTTTAACGGCACCATATTCGATGGCCTCACGGATTTCTTCGCGGCTGGAACCACTACCACCGTGAAAAACAAAGTTGATCGGTTGTGGCTCAGTTTTAAATTTTTCCATCACGAAATCCTGAGAATTTTTCAGAATGATCGGGGTCAGTTCTACGTTGCCCGGCTTGTAAACTCCGTGTACATTTCCAAAAGCAGCAGCGATGGTAAAACGTTCGCTGACCTTTTTGAGTTCTTCGTAAGCGTAAGCAACTTCTTCCGGCTGAGTGTATAATTTTGAACTATCCACATCGGTATTGTCCACCCCGTCTTCTTCACCACCCGTAACACCCAATTCAATTTCGAGGGTCATTCCGATTTTATCCATGCGCTTGAGATATTTTACACAAATCTCAATATTTTCTTCGAGTGGCTCTTCCGACAAGTCGATCATGTGAGAACTGTACAAAGGATATCCTCTCGTCGCGTAAAACTTTTCACCAGCGTCCAGCAAACCATCAATCCAGGGCAATAGTTTTTTAGCGCAGTGATCAGTATGCAAAATGACCGGAACACCGTACGCCTTGGCCATCGTATGCACGTGCATGGCACCGGAAATACCTCCGAGAATAGCTGCCTGCTGATTTTCGTTAGACAAACCCTTACCCGCAAAAAAAGTAGAACCTCCGTTTGAAAACTGAACAATAACGGGAGATTTCAGATCACGGGCCGTTTCCAGAACTGCGTTGACAGAATTAGTACCGACTACGTTGACCGCAGGGATCGCAAAGTTTTTTTCATTTGCATAATTGAGAAGTTCCGTGGCTTCGTCTCCGTAGAGTACACCGGAACGGAATTGGGTAGCTGTTGACATAATTTTAAGATTAGTGTGATTAAAGGCTATTGGCTTTTAGCAGTTGACAGTTGGCTTCATTTTAGCGCGTTTTCCAGAACAGACAAGCGCGTAAAAAGAGAGCTAATTGCCAACGGCCAATGGCCAAAAGCACCTTTTTAAATAATTTCTTTTTCAGTTAAATAGCGTTCGGCATCCAGGGCAGCCATACAACCCGTTCCTGCGGCTGTCACCGCCTGACGGTACACTTTGTCTGCGGCATCACCACTGGCAAAAACGCCTTCGATATTCGTATGAGAAGTACCCGGTACAACGGTCAGATAGCCAGTGGCGTCCATATCCAGCCAGTTTTTAAAGATATCCGTATTCGGCTTGTGGCCAATAGCAACGAAAAATCCTTTCACCGGAATCTCCGAAGTTTTCTGAGTTTGGTTGTTGATAACCTTAACGCCCGTCACTTCTTCCTCACCCAGTATTTCTACTGTTTCTGTATTCCAGTGAATCTCGATATTTTCGGCTTTTTTGACCCGGTCCTGCATAATTTTGGAAGCCCGCATTTCGTCTCTCCGTACCAGCAAGTGTACTTTCGGACAAAGTTTGGCGAGGTACGAAGCCTCTTCGGCGGCCGTATCTCCACCACCCACGACAGCGACTTCGAGTCCTTTGTAGAAAAACCCGTCACAAACCGCACAGGCGGACACGCCTTTATTCATTAATTTTTGCTCAGAAGGCAAACCCAGCCATTTAGCGCTGGCTCCCGTAGAAATAATCACCGAATCTGCGTGAATTTCCTGTCCTTTCTCGGTCCACACTTTATGCACCGGACCGGAGAAATCCACTTTGGTAATTAATTCGTAGCGAATATCCGTTTTAAAACGTTCCGCCTGGGCGCGAAATTCGTCCATCATCTTTGGTCCCATAACCCCATCAGGATAACCGGGATAATTTTCTACATCCGTCGTAATCATCAATTGTCCGCCGGGTTCCATTCCTGTGAATAGAAGGGGTTTCATGTTTGCGCGTGCCGCGTAGATGGCAGCGGTATAACCCGCAGGACCAGAACCAATGATGAGGCAATTTACGTGTTCAGCCATTTTAAAGTAAAATATTAAAAGTTATTAAATAAGATCGCAAAAGTAAGCAGAACAAAGGGAAATCACATATTAGAAAGCCAATTATTTCGTTATCTTACGAAAGATGTTTTGTAAAACACCCTAATTCACCGAACTGATCGTGGTGACGCTTTGTTTTTCCTGTACGATCTTTGTATATTTAATGTCTAACAAAATCCAATTTAAAAATGTTGTTAACCATCTATCCTATCAGTTTCACGATCTGCCTGGTGACACTTATTGCCTGGTTTTATTTTAAAAATAATCCTGCGCTGAGTAAAATATGCGGTATCGGCTTTTTTGGCGGCTTGGCTACCTATTTATTGAGTATCTATCTGGCCGACGCAGAAATCAGTTATAAATTAATGGTGCTTGCCCGTGATCTGGCGATTATTGGGGGCGTTGGTTATTTTTTCGGGATGATTGCGAAGAACAAACTGGTTTTCTTTGCTTTTCTGGCCCTGTTATACGGTGCTTTACAGTATAAGTTTACGGAAGTACTGGAAAATACTTTTGCGGAAAACACTACGAACGAATTTCCTGCTGCCGGGGCGGATAATTCCGTTGAGTTGCTGGTTGAGTTAAAACCCGGATTTGGGGTAAAAAGTCTCGAAGATCTGGCTCAGGGTTACGGTTTGAACATACAGGAAGCCTTTGCACCCGCCGACGGAGAGATTACCGATTTAGATGATTATGTTACCGTTGATATACCCGATCACGAACTGGTCGCTACAAAAAATATTATTTCGCTTTTAGAAAGGCATCCGGCGGTAGAATGGGTAGAACAAAATGATGTGTACCAACTCGACCTTCTGGAAACTATTCCGCAAAAGCGGGCACCCAGAGATCTGAAGAAATTTGGTTTGAATGATCCGAACTTGAAAGACCTTTGGGGTTTTCAGGAAATGCACGTAGATGCGCTTTATGCTTATTTGAAAAAGAATAAAATTTCTCCAAAAGAAAAAGCTAATATCTTTATTCTCGATACCGGTGTAGATGCCAAACACGAAGACATCAAGGCCAATTATAAATCTTTAAATTCGCGTGATGACAAAGATCCGATGGGACACGGAACCCACTGCGCAGGAATCGCTGCGGCTGTTTCCAACAATGGAATTGGCGTCGCTTCTTTTTCTCAAAACAATGAATTTGTAACCGTAACCAGTATTAAGGTTTTAAGTGCTCGTGGTGGTGGCACCCAGCAGGGTATTTTGAAAGGAATCATTAAGGCGGCGGATAATGGTGCGGAGGTTATTTCCATGTCGTTGGGCGGACGCTCAGGTGACCGGGGACAAAAGGCTTATCAGCAAGCCATCGAATATGCGAATAAAAAAGGGGCTATTGTGATCGCTGCGGCAGGAAATAGTAATGATAATGCAAAATTTTATGCTCCGGCAAATGCTCCGGGTGCGATTACGGTTGCGGCGCTTGATCCGGATCTGAATCGGGCCGTTTTTTCTAATTATATTCAGGAAGTGGATTATGGAATTGCTGCTCCGGGGGTGAATATTTATTCTTCGATTCCGGGTGACAAGTATGCTTCGTTTAATGGTACTTCGATGGCGACGCCTTACGTGGCCGGACTGGTGGGTCTGATGAAAAGTATTCGTCCGGAATTGACAACGAAACAGGCGCATGATATTTTGAAAAAGACGGGGGCGAAGACGGGTAATACCAAGGAGACTGGAAGGTTTATTCAGCCGGCGAAGGCGGTGAAAATGGTGGTGGAGATGTAGGTTTTGTGGGGTGGTGATTTGAGGTTTTTTTGTCGCGCAGAGGCGCAGAGGAACGCAGAGATACTTTATCGTGTAAATCCTTTATGATGGGGGTTGTGGCTTAGTGATTATTGAGTTGGTTTGAGGTTTTTTGTCGCGTAGAGGCGCAGAGACCCGTTAACTTGTTTTGTTGTGAATTTAATTGATTATCTGCAAGATGAGATGGTGGAATAGTATTGAGTTTGGTAATATTTTGATTAGAATAAAAATATGCTTTTGCAAAAATTATATTTATTAAAAAAAGTAATGCTCCTGACGGCTTTGGTTGTCGGGATTTTTTATGCTGGAATAGGTAGCAATCTGCATTTCGTTGATTCGCCTGGTCCGGTGACTACGATTCCTCAGCCGGATAGTGTGACTGTTTATTTGTTTTTTCGGATTGATTGTAAAATTTGCGAGTATTACACTAATGATTTGGAAAAATTGTATAAGAAATACAGAGAGGATAATGTTAGCTTTATAGCAGTTTTTCCTAATTTCATGGATAAACCTCCGGCCATCGAACGGTACCGGGAAAAATTTGGATTGCCTTTCCCCGCGAAGACAGATTACTCAAAACGACTCACCAAAAAGTTTAAGGCGACGGTTACACCGGAAGTGGTGGTTTATAACGAAACCAAAGAGATTGTTCTTTACCAGGGCAGAATCGATAACACCTACTACCGACTTGGTCGAAAAAGGAGTGTTACCACTTCTTCTGAGCTGGCGACGGTACTGGAAAAGCATAGCAATGGTACACCGGTTGACGTTGCGTTTACGCAGGCGATAGGGTGTTTTATTCAAATTCAAAAATAACGTATTTCTATCTTCCGGAAAATCACTTCCGCACCATCTCCAATCGCTCCTTCAAATCCTCATAACTCGCGTAACCACTTGCGATCAAATGCAAATCGTTACCTTTTCGAACCACCACGGACGGAAAACCACGGATTCCCCATTCCCGGTTGATGACAAAATCTTTTTTCGTCAATTCCACGGCTTCGGGCGAATTAAAAAAGTTTTTAAAATCAGTGAAGTTGATATCCAGTTCTTTACAAATCGGTTCGTAGAACTCCACTAGATTAGGATCATTATTTTTGACATAAAAATGGTGTTGCACCAATTCGTAGAACGACAATGTTTTTTCAGCGTTCAGTTCCCGAACAGTCACAACTGCCCGGCAGGCAGGTTCCGTATCATAGTCAAATGTTTCTTTATCAAATAAGGACATACTAAAAGGCTGGCCACTTTTTTTATTGACCTCTTCCCAGTGGTGTTTCAGAAAATCTTTAAATTCCTGATTCCACGCTTCTCCCCCACCCGGTCGCAACCCGCCCATGACGATACGAAATGGAACGCCCGTAGATTCACCGTACCTTTTCAAAGCATTAAGTTGCGGAGAAATACCCCAGCACCAGCTGCACATCGGATCGCCTACGTAGATGATTTCTGTCTCGTCATCAAAAGAAACCGCTTCGGTTTTCTCGGCGGTAAAATCCGGCATTTCGCATAACCCGGTTTCCGGATCGCAGTTGATTTGAATATCTGAATTGGTCATTTTTTGTGCATTTAGAATAAAAGGAAATATGGATGATAAAAGAAAAATTAGTCTAAGATTCATTAGAAATTTATTGAGCGTGTGACGGACTCCTATCTATTTTTTTTGTTTAACACAATCAGTACGTCGCTTGTTTTAAAATAATCGTCTTTTTCACTACATTTGGGATAACAAAATAAACGCTCATTGAATTTTCAATAGATAAGCCGTTCAAAAACCTACCTTATGTCACCAGTTATTAGAAATGTGTTAGCCGTTTTTCTTGGTTGGCTCGTCGGCTCCGCCGTAAATATGGGTCTTGTCCAGGCGGGTCATGCCGTTTTTCCGATAGAAGGAGTAGATTTAGAAGACTTAGCAGCGTTGGCCAAAGCCATGCCGACGTTTAGCCCATCCCACTTTATTTTTCCATTTTTAGGACACGCGCTGGGTACACTGGCCGGGGCGATCATTGCCGGATTAATGGCTGGAAATAATAAAATGAAATTATCCCTGGTCGTTGGTTTCTTATTTTTGCTGGGAGGAATTGCTATAAATTACATGCTTCCCGGTCCGGTTTGGTTTACCGTGCTGGATCTGGTAGTCGCCTATATTCCAATGGCCTGGTTGGGTGGAATAATTGCTTTGAAATTGTCCGAAGGGAA
>CAKZUV010000137.1 GCA_937921555.1 uncultured Saprospiraceae bacterium | reverse complement strand
AAGGTGAGGGTAAGTGCTTGATTGTCAAGACGAAGCAAATTTTGAGGTTCGTAGCCAAAGCTACGGTGCCGAAAAATTTGTGAAGTATTGGCGGTCAATGACTTAGCCGTAACCATTGTGCTTCATTTTTAAACAGCTTCTTTACTAAAATTCAAACCTCCAGGCGAAATAAGGTAAAACGGGAAAGAGACTCACCTGCTTCAACACATTTTCGGATTGTCCGTTTTGAAATTCGGAATCAACAATGATAAAGAATGGATTTTGGTTGTTGTAAACGTTGTATGCTCCCAGCGACCAGGTTCTTTTGTAGCGTTTTTTCTGTTTGGAAATATCAATTCCCAGATCCATCCGGTGGTAAGGTTTCATTCTGAAATTATTACGCTCTTCGTAATATTCAACGCCTCTGGATCTTCCTTCAAAGACATTTCTAAGATTGGCAGGAAGCCCCATATTTGGATAACGCACCCGATAATTTGAGTTGGCCAGCGTAACCGCATTACCCGTTCCGTAGACCCAGGTTCCGCTTATTTTCACCCTGGAACTGATCTGATAACTGGCCACCACACTCAAATCGTGTCGCCGGTCATATTTAAAATCAAACGTTTTCCCAAAATTTAATTCAGCAAAAGTACGGGTAGTTTTAGACCAGGTATACCCTACCCATCCGGTGAGTCGTCCCGTTTTTTTCTGTACAAAAAATTCGGCACCGTAAGATTTTCCGTCGCCTTGCGTCACCCGATCCTGCCAGTCGTTTAACTGAAAAAGGCTGGCTCCTTCTCTGTAGCTAACCAGATTGGACATATCCTTGTAATAACCCTCTACACTAACTTCGTATTTATTGTTAAAAGTTTTGGCGGCACCGAGTGCTACCTGCCAACTGTCCTGTGGTTTGACCCGCGCGGTGGTCGGCAACCAGAGGTCTGTCGGCAGGCCAATACCATCGTTGGTGAGCAATTGTACGTACTGACGCATCTGTGCGTACGAGGCTTTGATCGCCGTACCATCCGGTAAGAGATACCGCATTCCGAGACGAGGCTGCAGGGATAAATAATTTTTATCAGTAAGATGGAATCCGGAAAAATGCAATCCTGCGTTGACTTTAAAATTATTACCAATCTTAAAATCGTCTTCGACGTAGGCCGCGTACTCCACGGCATTTACGTTGGGCTGTCCCAGGATCGTATCCAGTGTAAAAGTGCCAAAACTGTCTTCGGAAAAGATGTCAAGATTAAAAGCTCCCGGCTTAAAAGTATGACGAATCGCGCTGGCTCCAAAACGGAAATAATGTTCCGGATTCGGAATCCAGTCAAAATCAATCTTCGCTGATAAATCGTTGATTCCGGAATTATAGTTCAGTGCAAAAGAAGAGACTTCCCGGTTGCCATTGAATACATTAATATCTTCTTCTTCCGCTTTGGTATCAAAATTATACTGGCTGTAGGTAATCGAAGCGTTGCTGAACAGTTTATTATTCCACAGATGATTCCAGCGCAACGCAGAGGTAACATTTCCCCAGTTTAATCCGACTTCATTGGTGTATTCATTTTCACGATCCAGAAAATCATCACGGCTTTTTTCCCGAAAGTAAAATTCATCTTTTCCAGCGTATACGCTAAAGTACAATCGATCTTTTTCAGAAATTTTATGATTGATCTTCGCGTTAATATCATGAAAAAAATACCCCAGGCCACCCGTACTTCCCTGAGATTCCAGATCTCTTTTGATAAAAGGTCGGGCCAGTAAATCGATGTAGGTACGACGTCCCGAAATGATCAGGGAGGTTTTGTCTTTTTTGATCGGGCCTTCAAGGGTTAGTTTGGAAGCAATCAGGCCGATGGTTCCCGTTCCGTGCCAGTCGTTCATATCTCCTTCTTTCATATTGATTTCAATGACTGAAGAGAGCCGTCCCCCGTAACGCGCCGGAAATCCACCTTTGGTAAGGGTGACATCCTTAATCGCATCGGCATTAAAAACGGAAAAGAATCCAAACAAGTGTGAAGCATTATAAACGGGGACACCGTCCAGTAAAATCAGATTCTGATCGGGACTTCCACCACGGACATACAATCCGTTTTGCCCCTCCCCGCCCGACTGAATTCCGGGCAAAAGCTGCAGCGCTTTGAGCACATCCACCTCTCCGAAAAGCGCAGGGATTTGTTTGATTTGTGCGACGGGAACTTCGACGGTACTCATCCGGGTACGCTCCTCGATTTTATCTTTCTTTTTGGCAACCACTTCTATTTCTTCGAAAGCCAGTTCAGCCGTCAGGTCAATGTTGAGGGTCAGGTCTTTATCCAGATACAACGATAGATTCTGGTCTTTGTAACCGATATAACTGATGGTGAGCAGGACACTGTCTTTGGGTAAGGTAAGGCTGTAGAATCCGTAGGTATTAGACACCGCTCCTTTCTCGGAGAGGTAGTCGTAGACGTTGGCAGTGATCAGTTTTTCTCCGGAATCCAGATCTTGAATGTAGCCACTGATCGTAAATGTTTCGGGGTTTTGTGCGGAGAGGTAGTGGCTAAAAATGAGTAGTAGCCACAACGGGAGGGTTGTTTTTTTCATTAAGCAGATGTTTTAGTTTTGTAATAGCTTTAAAGGTTGTTCTGAATTTCTATCCATCGACAACGAATGGGGACTGTACGGTTATGTGTGTCATTTGGCATCCCGCACCTTGTATTCCTGAAGGAAAGCCAACGCGCTGACACACTTGACTGGACAATCTCACGAACGGATAAAGATAAAAAAGTCAGAGCAAATATTATTCAAAGAACGATTGAAAACCGGAGTTTGTCACTCATTTTTCAGTTAATTTTTTGATAAAAAATCCTTAACTGCCTTTTTTATTTCCCAGCCACCAAAATTACCCGAAGTCATTAGTAGCAGATTTTGTTCTTTCCAGCCAAATCTTCTGAGCGCATTGTCGAGGATAGCATAATCGTTCTGAACGACCGTCAGGTTGGGGTGATTGAACGCTTTTTGAATGTCTGTAGGTTGAATGGCGGGCAGTTTCTTCATTTTTAAGGTATGTTCACTGTAAAAAACAAAAGCCCGGTCTGCGGCGGCCAGCGCATCTTTGTAGTGAGGCAGAAACTTTTTATTCAGGCTGCTGAAAGTATGCAGTTCGACGCAGGCGATCAGCTTTCGGCTGGGATACTGTGCTTTCATGGCTTCGGTCGTCGCTTTGACTTTTGAAGGAGCGTGGGCGAAATCCTTGTAGGCCACTGCGGTTGCTGTTTCACACAAAAAATCCAGTCGTTTGGCGGCCCCCTGAAATGATTGAATCGCTTTAAAGAAGTCATTGGAAGTGATGCCCAATTCTGAACATAAATGGTACGCCGCCCGCAGATTTTCCAGATTATGAGCGCCAAAAATTTTCAGCCGTATTTTTTTTCCATCCTCATTTATCAGAAGCGTTTGATTGTTTTCCACGCTGAATTTAAAACCAGCGTATGGAATCACCTCGCATTTGATGGATGAATCAGCGAGCAACTGAGGCAAATGCGGATCATTTTTATAGTAAAAAAGTTTACCGGAAGCGGGCATTGACTGCGCCAGTAAGAGGAATTGATTTTTATAATCCTCAAAATCCGGAAAAACGTTGATGTGATCCCAGGCAATACCTGTGATCACGGCCAGATCAGGTAAATAATGCAGGAATTTAGGGCGCCGGTCGATGGGAGAACTCAGATACTCATCTCCTTCGATGATGGTCACCGGTGCATCCGAAAAGCGGGCCATCGTTTCGAAGCCATCCAGTTGTGCTCCTACCAGATAATCAAAATTTCTCTTTAAGTATTTCAAGACGTGCATGACCATACTGGTTGTGGTCGTTTTACCATGACTGCCTGCAATGACGACCCTTTTTTGCTGCTTCGCCTGCTCGTACACGTACGCCGGATAGCTGAAAACCGGGATATTCAATTCGGTGGCTTTTTGCAGTTCAGGATTATCCGGGCGAGCATGCATTCCAAGAATCACCAGATCCAGTTCGTTGGTAATCCGGTCAGGATCCCATCCAATTTTGTCCGGTAGCAGCCCCTTAGCCGCCAGCCGATCCCGGGCGGGATTGTAAATCTCGTCGTCAGACCCACTAACGGTATGATGATTGTAATATAGTGCAAGAGCGATATTGTGCATGGCACTACCCCCGATAGCAATTAAATGAATACGCATTTTTAATTAAATTATGTACAGATAAAGTCATTTTGTGTTATGGGAGAGCAAGTTAATATAATATCCAGGAATTTAGACACGTTAATTTATCATATTATACAGCTTTAATGTACCTTTGTCCTAATCTATTAATTTAATTGCAATGAAATTTTCAAAAAATTTAAAGAAATTAATACCTTTTATTATATTTGCCGCAACAACTATGACTTTTTCTAGTTGTAATAGAGGGATGGGATGCCCAACATTTTCCCTCGGTGATACAGTAGAAGTACTCACTACTACCCAACAACCTACACAACTCCTTTTAGAGTAAAACTCTTTTAACCCCAGAGAACCATCTGTAAAAAGAATTTAATTTTTATTCCTAATAGGCGCTTTCGGTTTGTTAAGGCTAATATTACCGTACATTATTAAAAAAAGGCTAAAAACATGGACACTCAAACACATGAGGTGTACCTGACTGACGATGGTTCTCACTCCATTATTTCGGAGCAATTTAACGAGAGCTATCATTCCAGGCATGGTGCCCTTAAAGAGAGTATGCACGTATTTATCAACGCAGGACTCCGTGCGATAAATACCAAAGAAAATATCAAAATCCTGGAAATTGGTCTGGGTACCGGCTTAAATGCCTGGTTGACGATGCTCGAAAACAGATCTCTCGGTAAAACGATCGAATTTACCGGAATTGAACCTTATCCTATCTCGTCAGAGATGGCCCAATCCTTAAACTATACTACGGTTGTAGAAACGCCGGATGGAGATGAAAATCACCAGGCCTGCTTCCTCAGAATCCACGAAGAAGTCTGGGAAACACCCGTTGCATTTAGTGATAATTTTACATTCATTAAATCAAAAACAACGCTCGAGGATTTTGCGACGGATAAAAAATTTGATCTGGTTTATTTTGATGCTTTTGCACCTAATGCACAGCCAGAATTATGGACCGAATCGGTTTTTCAGCAGCTTTTTGAACTAATGGCTCCCGGTGGGATGATGGTTACTTACTGCGCTAAAGGAACCGTTAAAAGAGGTCTGAAAGCCATAGGATTTACCGTGGAAACACTGGAAGGTCCTCCGGGTAAACGGGAAATGACCAGAGCGGTTAAACCAGCTTAGGAATCGTTTATTTTTATTTGAATACTGATCAGTAAAGTTGTTAGCCCTCTTTTTCGCAAAAAAGAGGGCTAACTACTATCTGACACTTTTCATCCGGCCACTTGCCAGCTTTTTCACCAGGGTAGCAGAACGAAAATTGTTTTGTCTGGCAATTGCCACTGCGGCTTCCGCTGCGGTTCGATCGGAAAAATCTACCAGAAAAAGAATTATTTTTCCATTCCATCTTTTTTGTTCAATCGTTCCATAACTTTCCATCGAAGAAACATCCGGAATATCAGCATCCTGGTACGTACCCAGCCGGATTCCGTAAGGGGAAATGGTCTTCTGCGTTGTCACCGGATTAGAAATTGCCTCCGTCATTACCGAAGGTTTGGGAGGAGCATAGGTAATGGTCGGTTTGGAAGGAGCAGGCGGCTTATTTACTACAACTTCTTTCTCCACCACTTTCTCCGCCGACACGATCGCGTCGTATAAATTTATATCGCTGGTCTTGCTGGCCGTCTGGTTTACGGGAGCCGGATCGGTTACTACTTTAACCGTTGATGATTGGGCAGGTGCAGGAGTTGGTTTCTGACCTGCAGAAATGGGCATCATGGTAGCAGCTATTGCCGACTGAGGCGGGGCAGACTCCGTGACCTGATTTACAAAGACACTGGTTCCTTCGGCTTCAGGGGCATCCGGCAGTGCCATCCGGCAGGCCAGGATATAATGGCGGGCCAGTTGCGGTTCGGCTTGCATCGCCTTTTCAAAATAGGGAATGGCCTTTTCGTAGGCCTGAAGATTCATTAAAAATTTTCCGTAAGTAAGGTAGGCCGCCGGATCGTTTTCCGAACAATTGAGATAATCGTGAAAAACAGTTTCTGCTACAGCTAGTTGCTGAGTAGCGGCCAGCGATTGTGCCATCTTGAGTTGATCGGGATGACAATCATTCATCGAACCAAAAAACTCCTGGTAATAACGACTAGCCAGATAATAGGCTTTTGAGTTAAAACACTCATTGGCCAGTGCCAGTTTTTTTTGGGCCATCAGGGGCGAATGAACCACCATTGCCAATACCAGCAGCGTTGAGATTTTTTTCAGTATGTTCATGTTTCAGGTTTTCACTTTAAGGGGCTCTTTCATATAGTGGCATCTTTGTCAGGCTTAAACGAATTCTAATAAACGTTGTTCAATGCGCTGGCAATTGTCTGAATGTGTATAAATGTGCAGTAATTATTCGAAGTTGGGCTTTAGATAGACTAATGGGCCGATCGGAAAGATGTATGTTCTATAAACAAATATAATGACCTTTTGGTATTTATGCAAATCCGTTGTGCAAACCCACCGCCTCGGGATCAAAGGAAATGATGACTTAGACGAGGCTATTTTGGAATCAATTACAATTTTTTACTGGCAGTTGACTCCGGAGTCTGTTCGTTCACATACCGGTTCTTAGGCCGGATGATCAACCTTAATGACTGGTCGTAGGTAAAGTAATTCCATACCCAGTTGATAAAAACAAATATTCGGTTTTTCATACCAATCAGAGAAAATAGGTGAACGAATAACCATACGATCCAGGCAAAAAACCCCTGAAATTTGAATTTTGGCAGATCTACTACGGCCCGATTTCTTCCGATGGTCGCCATGGAACCGAGATCTTTGTACGTAAATGGTTTGAAGGGTTTTCCTTTGGACTTCATTTTAAAATTATAGGCTAAATTTTTACCTTGCTGAATCGCGACCTGCGCCACCTGCGGATGGCCTTTGGGGAAGTCGGGTTCTTCCATGTAAGCAATATCTCCAATGGCGAATACATCCTGAACACCCGCTACCCTGTTTTCACGGTCCACTTTTATTCTGCCTCCCCAGACAATGGTCTCTTCGGGTAATCCCGCCACGGTATTTCCCTTGATACCAGCCGCCCAGATTACTTTGTTTGCCTGAATTTTTTCCCCACCTTTGATATGGACAAATTTACCATCAAAATCTTCTACCCGTGAATTCAGTTTTATGATGACCCCCAGTTCCTTCAGAAATGATTCGGCCTTTTGCGCAGCCTCGGCGGACATTCCTTTCAGCAGGCAGTCTCCTCCCTGAATCAGATAGATGTCTATTTCTTCCGTATTCAGTTCTTTGTAATCTTTCGGTAAGATGTATTTTTTCATTTCTGCCAGTGCACCCGCTACTTCCACTCCGGTCGGTCCGCCCCCGACAATGACAATATCAATCAGCCCCTGTCTTTCTTTATAATCCATCGTGGTGATTGCCCGCTCGTAATCGTATAAAATTTTATTCCGGAGCGTCAATGCTTCTCCTACTGATTTCATGGAAAAAGCCTTGCGGGCAATCTGTTCGTTTCCAAAAAAGTTAGTGTCGGCTCCAATTGCCAGCACCAGATAGTCATAGCTGAGCTCACCCAGCAGAGTGTGAATCCGCTTTTGTTGGGTATCTACTTTGGTCACGGTCGTAACCCGGATAAAAACATTTTTCCTTTTCTGGAATAGTTTACGGAGTGGAAATAAAATAGAAGAAGGTTCCAGACCGGCCATGGCAACCTGATAAAATAAGGGTTGAAACTGATGAAAATTATTTTTGTCAATCAGTACTACCTGATAATCCATCTTCGACAGTTTATCGGCCAGATTAAGACCCGCAAAACCACCTCCGACTACTACCACGCGGGGCTGCGTAGCATCTGGAATGTTAATATTTGTAGCTGACATAGGTGAGATTTATGGTGTATGAATCTGTTCTAACGCATTAAATACCGATTAGTTTTCTCCCGCAAAAGTAATAATTTTTGTATTTAAGGCTTGATTGTACTATCTTTCGGATCAGATATATAGAAGTTATTTAAAAACTCCAAAAAGGCTTCCGTCAGGATCTTTTTCTGTCTCAGCTTCTTTTCAAATTCTTAAACAACTTCATTTTTCAACCTTTTAAAACCAAAAAAACATGGCAGATGAACTAAATACGCAGTTAAAAAATATCAAAAAAAACCTGGCAACCAAACTGAAAGATGCTGCCCTGGACTTTACAACCCTGGAAGTAACTACGCTATCCGGTAAAGTCAGTCATATCATGGACGGAGGCAGCAAAAAATTTCTAAAAACAGAAGATATTCTGAAAAAAATAAAAGGAACTGCCGACGGAGAAATCGACTTAATTGCACACACTCAGATTCACTTTGACCATGATACCATTAATTTTGTCAAAGCGGGAATGGGAGAATCTGAAAAAGAATTATTTATGTTACACCAGGATGCCATCCGCTCGGCCAACGAAGGTCGCAATGGATTTCTGGGATTATTGCAGAAAATAATTGTCTAGCAGACACTTTAGCCAAGCTTTGCCATTCACTAGGGCATTCAATTAACCGAATAAACTGCTGGTACTTTTCCCTAAAACAAACAGATTACAATTTTTAAATTTTACCTTTAAATTTATTTTTATTGTTCCTTTTTTTGCAGAAAAAAAACGAAACCAAAAAATCTGCCGCCTGTCGCATTTTTCGAATTCGG
>CAKZUV010000136.1 GCA_937921555.1 uncultured Saprospiraceae bacterium | reverse complement strand
TCCGTCATCTTGGCTAGGAAGAATTTAAGCTAGACGAGTTAAAAAACGTAGACATAGCCTAGCTATGGCGAGGCTTTTTAACGAAGTATAGCTTAAATTCTTTTAGCCACAGATGTGGAAGTTATTATTTGATCGTTACTTAGAGCGTTTTTTACAGTCGCCGTCCCACCATGTAAAAATGCGATTGAGGGAAGCATAAGGCAAAAGCAAGTAGCCCTCAATAAAACAAAAAGCGCCAGTTAAGAGTTCTATACAAGTTGTGATTAAACTTTTAATCCGCAACGATTATTTGTAAATTTGTATTATGGAATCTAAAAGACAGAAACAGGTAGGAGAAGTGGTTCGCAGAAACTTCAGTACCGTGCTACAAAACGAAGGAGGATATATCTACGGAACAGAACCAATGGTGACGGTGACTTCGGTTAAGGTCTCCCCCGATATGGGCATTGCCAAGGTTTACCTGAGTGTATATAACGTAGAAGACAAACAATCCGTCATCTTACAAATGGATGCGAGTAACCAAAAGCTTCGTCAGTCGCTCGCTCACCGTGTAAAGCGACACATGCGACGGGTGCCGGAACTCCATTTTTATCTGGATGATACCCTGGATGAGATGTATCGCCTCAATGGTTTGTTCAATCGTCTTGGAGACGATAAGCAGTCGGAAAGTGATACGGATAACTTATCTGAGGAGGTATAGAAAATGTTCGATGTTGAGTCTATTCTAAAATTTAGAAAAACTAAAATCTTAAAACATTTTTTATAAAATTATCCGTATTCCGTATATTATCTTCACGATAAAAGATATACACGATAAAGAGTCTCTGCGTTCTCTGCTACTCTGCGCGAAAATCACTCTTTAAAGTAGGCGTACACGGATTAATATTTCTTCCTTGCCTAAGGCACCTTAATATTTATTTCTCTGGCCAGTTTCACCGGAACGCTCACCGTGCGACCCTCAATGTTTACCTCAATAAAACGGGGTGTTCTTTCCAGTACTTCAATATTCGTTTCGGGCAGCAATCCCAGCCTACGTAATTCGGAAAAAACCGTGTCGCTGATCTGCTCTTCGTCGATTTGAGCCAGACTTTTGGGCGCCAGATGGGAGAGTGGAAAATCGGGATGATCTTTTCTGGTGGGAATTCTGGAACCGTGGGGATCGGTAGCGGGGTAGCCCAGTTTTTCATCTACTTCTTCCACCATATCGTCGGTCAGTAAATGCTCGTATTGCTCCGCTTCTTCGTGAATCTGTTCTTCCGTCATCCCCATTTGCTGCACCATATACGTTTCCCAGAGCCGGTGTGCCCGGACGAGCCGGTTGGCTTCTTTTTTACCTTCTTCTGTCAGCATAATCTCCTGATTTTTCATAGAAATAAGCCCTTTGTTTTTGAGTCTGCTGAGATTGTCGTTGATCAATGCACTGTTAAAAGCCAGTTTGCCCATTAATTTTTCTTTGGTAATTGGTCCTCTTTCTCCCAGTCGGAAAGCTTGTTTTAAAACATCTTCTAATTGAATTTTTCTCTGTAATTTTCTTTTCTGTAAAGAACGGGAAATGTAGCCTCTTTTTGGTGCAAACATGGCCGCCAGAAAAAATAGAAAAGAAACAACTACGACCAGTTCCGGACCCGGAGGCGCGTCCAGTACAATGGCCAGCGACATGCCAATGCAGCCGGTAACCGCACCGATAATTCCGGAAAGTATGATGACTACTTTTAGATTGTCAGACAACAAAAGGGCCGTTGATGCGGGCGTAATCAGCATGGCCACCACCAGAATCAAACCAACCGTCTGCAAAGAAGCCACCACGGTAAAGGAAAGCAACAACATCAGAAAATAATGCAACGCCTGCACGGAAATTCCCATCGTTTCGGCAATCACTTCCTGAAAGGTAGCCACAAATAAATAGCGGTAAAAAATATAAATGGAAAACAAAACGTAGATCATCACCGCAGCCGTCAAATACAAATCTGTCGTTTCTACGCCCAGCAAATTTCCAAATAAAAAATGCTGCATATCAATGTGCGGCGACGTGTCTCCTCCGTCGGCATGCACCCGCGAGACCCGTGAGATCCCAATAATCCCGACGGCAAACATAAAGGTAAACACAATCCCGATACTGGCGTCCGCCTTGGTCTGCACATTTTGCGAAATCCAGGTAATCATCACCGCCGTGATCATTCCCGCAATCGTAGAGCCAATAAAAAATCCAATCGTACTGTAACCGACGAGCATAAAAGCAAACACCAAACCCGGCAGAATTGCGTGGGACAAGGCATCACCAATCAAAGACATATTTCTCAAAACAAAAAAACAACCCAGCACACCACAGGTAGTACCCACCATAATCGCGGCGATCAGTGCCCGCTGAAATATCGGCTCCGTTCGATAAATCTCGGGTAATTCCAGCAATGCCATCCAAATATCCATTCGTTAATTTTTTACAAAGATAAGCAGAGAATTAATAGGGTCAAGTAAAAAATTAGTTTAGTAATGGTCGAATAATAAGTTCCGCATTTTGGCAAGGGAATTTTGGTTCAAGATGAGGCAAAAAACGTAGACGATGCCGTAGCATCGGCGAGGCTTTTTAACGAAATATTGGATCAAAAGGGCCAGCCATAAATCGGGA
>CAKZUV010000135.1 GCA_937921555.1 uncultured Saprospiraceae bacterium | reverse complement strand
CCTCTGGGTCCAAAAAAATCAGCGCGCATATTGTTATCCACACCGATAATTTTCCATCCCAGATGATTAAAATACCGAACGACTTCAGAACCGATCAGACCCGATGAACCCGTAACTAAAAGCTTTTTCATAGGAATAGCAAAAATTATGAAAGTAGAATGATGTTGGCACTTCTATTTACGTATAAAGGAAGGTGCTTGGATTGAAGTTTTTTAAATTCTTAACCAATCATTTCTGACCAAATCACTGGTATCGATGGTCGAATCCGTGAACCAATTTTTGGGTGCAATCACTATTTTTTCTTCGTGGTCATTGAGCCAGACGGCCCACCAGGCGAATGAACTGTTAGGGATAATAAAATGACGGCAGGCAATCATCAATTGCAGGTAATTACCAAATTTTTTCCCTTTGTGTTCGTGACCAACTACGGTAACCGGATGATTAAGTTTGATGTTTTCGCGGCACCACGCTATATCATCGGAAAAAACAAAAAATTCAGGATTCTCGGTACGTTCGGACATGAGTCTGGCAGCTTTGAGAAAGTAGTCCAGATTGGTGGCATTGAGGGTGTCTACTTTCAGGAAATCGGTCCGGCGGACATTGAGGCAGACGGCGTTGGTATTTTTAATTTTCTGTAGCAACTCCTGAGACTCTGGTAAAATGGGGTCTTTAAATGTAAATCGTTGTTTAATAAGCGGCGTAATATCAGAAAAATAGCGATGACTTTGAAACCAGCCCTCGAAGATGGTATTGTCAACTGCCTCGTTCTGGTATTTTGGATCGTAATGAAAAGCGGTTTCTTTGACGTGCCGGCGGCCACGGTTAACCCGGTTCCGGAAAAATTTAGTGACACCGGAAGATTTTAAGGTACTCAGATTCCGAAGTAGAGATTCCGAATGGACGAAGTCAGGTGGTACAGAAAATATAGATAGGTCATAGTTCCTGTAGACAAAATCCCCTTTGCTGCGATCCAGAAGGGAGCAGAGGTCCATTTTTAGTGCTACTCCCAGTTTTTGAGCCACGCTGAGGGCCATCGCGTACTGAAACATTTGGTTGCCCATCCCTCCTTTTAAACGGGTGATGATCATGAGTTCGTTAGTTTATTTTTTATTTTTCGCAATAGCGGATATTTTTTATAAAAGGCTGCTTTCATCGCCGTACGATAAAGTTGCCGTTGGTGGTCAGTTTTTCGCTCCTTCATTTTTTCTACTATAAAACTACCCGCACACTGTTCAATTTCCCGTTGCAGTTCTCCGTACATTTCTTCGAGTCCCCGTACGGTATCCGGGGACAAATCGCTAAGTTTTGAATTGCGAATTTTCTTTGCCTGAAACTGGGTAACAAAAGCATCCGGAAGTTCCAGAAAATCCCGGATGAGGTCCAGCGAATCGTAAATCGCATCGTATTTTAAAAATAAAACCGGATATTGACTGGAACCCGCCTGCCAGTTGTGAAAGTGCGACGAAAAATACAATCCATCCGTTCCTTCTGCGGCGTAATTTTCCAGCGACTTTTGCTCTGGAATCCGGTAATCAAAATGCTGAAACTTCGAATTTACGTGAGACTGGGTCTGATGGTAACCCCGCCGGAACAAGGACACCGCCGCCAGTACCGGATCGCCAAATACATAAATGGCTTTCAAATCCCGGGTAGCAGCAATGGGCGGAATGGGCAGATGCTTGTATCCATCCTGGTTATCCGGCTGATTGGTAGCACGAAATGCCGCAATTCCATCCATCAAAAAAGTAGTTCCAACTCCTCCGAAAGAAGCGACCAACACTTCAATGTCTTTATTTAAATATATTGTTTTATTCAAAATAAAATTAATTACGTTTGGTGGAGATCATTAATAAAAACCAATACAACTGGTGCTGAAAATTTTCGGCGGACATTCCATAAATGATCAGACAGCAAAATATCATAAATCCATATTGTGCCAGAAAATTTTCTTCCGCATCTTCTTTTGGGTATAAAATTTTTCTGAATACTTTCCGAAAGGTCACAAACAGAAAGGCTAAATAGAATAATAAACTGGGTAATCCGTAATCCGCCAGGATCGCCAGATAATCGTTATGTGGAGAAAGATAATAACCCCGGTTGACAATTTCGGTAATGAGTGGATTGGATTCGTTTACATAATATTGTTTAAAATTTGCTTTAAACTGTCCAATACCCAACCCCCAATAGCCACGGTCTTCCAGCATGCGGAACAATCCCCGCCAGATAACAAACCGGACATCCTCCCCTTCTTCTCCAATTTTTTTATTGACCCGGTTGACCAGTACCATGGAAACGCCCAGCACCACGCGTTCCGACCGCATCGAAAATAATTGCAAAGTAATCAATGCACCGACGGTCACTAAAAGCATTTTTCGCTTCAGCGAAGAAAAAATAAACAGGAACAGCAAAACCAGTAAAAACATGATCAACCCTGCCCGGCTTCCGGTAATCATAAATACGTACAAGGTAAAAAGCAAGATAGAAAGACCAGTTATTTTTTGCCAGAATTTCAGACCAAAATTTGAACGTAGTAATATATAAGCCATTACCGCAACCAGTCCCAGAGCAGCGTAATTTGGATTATCAATAAAACCTGACTGTCGGCTCGATTGATTTTTCAAAAAGAAAATAGCATATAAAATGTAACCACTATTGAACATTACCCCGGCGATAAAATACCTGAGTATCTTGTGCACCTGTGTTTTCGAAAAAGAAAGAGATTTATAAATAAAAAAAGTAAAAACGTGCAATCCCGTCAGGAGCAAATCATTGTAAAACAAACTGGTATTAAAGACATTGGCCACTACTTGAACACAACTGACCATGATACCATAAACGAACACCAGATACAAAAAAATGTCTTCCCGCTCTCCGGCAAACAAGGTAATTCCGTTCCGGATAGTACGAATCGAATACGTTCCAATGATCACCAGAGAAAGTAGTCTGAACGGTTTAAATATCGTATCAATGTAGAATAACTTTTCCAGTATCAATTCGAGCGAAACCGAAAAGGCATATAGACAAAAAAGGACGTAAAGCACCCGGTCCAAATCTATTTTTATGCGGGTAGCATTATACATGATGTGTCGAGTTACTGGTTAAAATTTTCTGCAACGCGGTTACCACTCTATCGGTAGATCCGCCGTCGTTCAGGTGGCATTCCCGCTCTAAGGCAAACCGCCGTTGTTCCAGGTCATGATCCGGATTTTTCAGATAGCGGATTATCTCTCTATGCAGTGCTTCGTAATTTCGCACTACCTTGGCCCCACCCATTTCCGTAAATTTCTTTAAATGTATATAATCTACTAATCGTCTGGCAGATTTCCAGTAATATAATTTTTTATCACCGTCAAAAGAAGTCATAATGACGGGCTTATCCATCATCAGGGCATCAATGGAAACGGTAGATCCGGAATTCAGACAAAGCGCACACCCCGCCAGTAAACTGGACAATCTCACCATGTCTTTTTTCTTCATACTCCACCGCATATTACTTTCCACCAACTGCGGATAATCCACGGACACCCGTCCTTTGTTCAGCCGGTCCAGCCGCTTGAGCCAGCTTTTATCGCCCAACGATCCCTGGACGTTTTGCGGATGCGGACGGATAACGAGTTGCAAATTTTCACCGAACCTATTTTCACTGACGGCGTTGGCCAGCCATTCCACGATGTCAATTTCGTGAGGCGCAAAACGGGGCGCACTCATGGCCACAAATAAATACGGTGCCTCCGGGTTGAGCGATAAATCCCGTAAAATCTCTTTGTATCCGTCCGTTCCTTTTATCTCAATGTGCTGGTCAAAATGCGGCACGCCACAAACGTATACCTGATCGTCTTTTACGTCGTAATATTCTTTCAGCTCTTCGTACATCAACGGTCCCCAGGCAATAAAATGGTCCGGAATAACCGGAAAAATTCCTTTGCTCGTGATATTATCCCAACTTAATAAATGGATAAGCGTGGCTATTTTTGCTTCTTTGGCGGCGTACAAAAATTTGGCTTCCAAATAATTGATCGGATAGGTTGATACGACCAGTTTTGGATTGATCGTTTCCAGCAGTTGGGTGGCTTTAGCGTCTTCCAGGTACTTGCTTTCCGTCTCCCGGAACCGGCGGCGAATACCCGGAAAGTACGGAATCATTTTGTAAATCGGATAGTACACAAATGGTCTGATCCGCTTCCAGGGATGTTTGGACTTGGTGTATAGAATGCTGTAAATATGTTTTTCCCAAAAGACCGGATTACTGCGGATGTCTTCGAGGTAATAACGACGTTTAACGCCGTAATCATCGTCCCAGATCGTGAGTTTGATGTCGGTATTATAAACGGAAATTAACGGATTTTTTTTCAGCGCCGTAAGGTTGTCATCCGAAGCGGCGGGTGTGATAATAGCAATGGATTTTCCCGCCGCCGCCAACCGTTCCACGAGTCCCGTCTGCAGAATCATCCGCGCGGCGAAACCGTGGGAAATGACGTAACAGATATCGGTGGATTTTTTTGTGGAGGTCATGTTTTTTGAATTGTTGAGGCGCTTTGCTTGTTGAGGCGCTTTGCTTGTTGAATCGCTTCGCTTGTTGAATCGTGTAATCGTGTAATCGTGTACTTAAAGAAAATTTTAAATTGCCTTTCTTGTCCGCAGCAAATTATCTTCATTTTTTTAAGGTCCAGTTTTCCCAGAAAAATTTATAGAAATAAGTCGTTTCGTGGGTTTTGGCGAGGCGCTCGTGGAGGTCGGCCATGAGGGATTCGGCGTTGGGGACGAAGTGATGAAACTGAATCTGCAAATCTTTTATTTTGGTAATCAATCCGGTGTTTATCAGGTGGTCCAGTAATTGGTATTCTCCCCCCTCGATGTTGATTTTCATCAGGTCAATTTTTTCAATTTTTTGGTCCTGGATAAAAGTCGCGGCGGTTTTGAGTTGAATCGCCACTGAGTTTTTTCCTTCCGCAAAAACAGAACTGGATTCTTCGTCAGTGCTCAACAGCAACTGCTCGTCCTTTGCGCCCAACCCGTAGTCAAATACCTGAATATTTTTATTTTTTTGAAACCGCTTTTTTATATTTTTTGCGTACACCGGATGTGGTTCAAACACATAAATATTGGCGAGATACTGCGCGTAAATATCACTGGCCCACTGCCCCCGATAACCACCCAGATCAAAAACGACGGACTGTTCGTTCAGGTGGGGATAATTCGTCCGGTAGGCTTTTTCACGATCCAGCTTTTTCCATTTTTTCAGTGCCGCCACCCACTCCTTATCTTCCGATAGTCGTTGGCCTAACCGGCGCAGGATTAGGGAAGTTTTAAAAAGTGTTTTGGAGAGAATACTCATTTTATTGTGTTTAGAAAAAATTTTGCTGGCAATAAATTAGTGGATTTTCAATCACCAAATTCTATGTTCATCCACTATTTTTTCGATTATTTCACTATCAAAATCTTTTAATACATACTCAATTGTAGAGATTATTTCCTCTCTTTCTTCGGTATAAATTTCATTGAATTTGAGACTTAACTCATTTAGACTGGTAATACAAAATACGAGTTTTTCTTTCCAGTTTTGGGCCTTACAATTTTCCAGTTGAAACAGGTGTTCCTTAATTGCAAATATCAATTGTTCACTGGTTTCTAATTCCTTCAAATTCGCGACTAAAATTTCAATATGGTCTATCTCTAAATCTTGCAATTCATCAATGTTCTTTCCATCTACTAAAGCGACACATTGACTATTTAGTTTACTTGCGAAGGAAAAGTCTTTAATATTTCTGCAATCAGTAATTATCAGTTTTCTTAAGGTACTGATTTTTTCAACCCCGTTTAACGAAACTAAATTCTTACACTCTTCAAGGGTAATTTTTTGCAGTTTGTTAAGTTGCTCGATCCCTTTGAGGGTTTCACTTTTCGAAAACAGTAGATGTAATTCTTCCAGTTTAGTTAGGTTACTTATTTCTATGAAATTTGGAGATGTATATTTCCGCAAATACAAATTCTTTAAATTTGCCAATGATTCAAGATTCTCATATCTCTCCGAAAAATCACAATGAAGCAATTCTAAAGATGGAATATTTTCAAAATTTATTTTTCCTTTTCTATTATTCAGCAGCGTAAGGAAAGTTAAATTATTAAGTTTTTCAAGCGGTTGAATATCCTTTATTTCTCCGCTTAGTTCTATACCTATGACATTATGAAATTCAGAATCTTTAAGAAATTCAAGATCAGACGTTGACACTTTTAGATGCTGAATATCATGCTGAGACACTACTTGTTTGACTGCCTCTATATTAGAATCCCAAACCGTAATGCTAAAACCTGTTTTCCCAAGCGATTTTTCATAGGTTCCTAATTTATGTTTCGGGACCGGATGAATTCTTCCATCAATTTCAATTTCAAAATAGTCTAGTTCCATTTATCTTTTTAGATGTATTTTTCTATTTGGCTAATTGGTAAAAGTCTTGTATAAACACCGTGATCAGCTTTTGCATATCGTATTCTTTTCTTTTTTTAACATTTCCAAAAACTGGAATGAATCTTCCAGTTTTTCCCCTCTATCAAAATCTTCCATTCGTTCAAAAATTTCTTTGTTTGATTTTGAATTCACCAATGAGGGTACTTCCTCTAATCGGACTATTCTGATTTCGATTTTCGGTTCATCTAATGGATTTGCATTTCCATAAGCTTCTCTTACAATTCCCTTTTCATATGCATAATTCATACTGAACCAGTTCAGAGTATACCAACCTGTCAAAGTTTCAATTGCATTTTCAGGGAATTCTTTCTTTGAATAGAACCTTGTTTTTCCAATGAACATTTGTTCAAAGTTTGAACCCGACTTTTTCATCATATTCGCAAATACATAATTATATTCCCTGAACTGAAAAAGAAAATTTATGTCAATCAAGTCTTCTTTATCTTCCAAAAAACCAATTAGATTATTCGAAACTTCATAACCTCCAGTTGCCGCTTGACAAGCAATATGTTTTACCCAATATTTATAAACATTTCGCTTCCCTTTCTTCCATTCATTGCCAAAAACATCTCTTGTATCTATAATTTTATCAGCAAATATTTTCAATTCGCTATTTCTGGTATATTCCATAAATTGAGTGTAATCCCTATCCATTTCTGAACTTCTATCATTATTACAAACTTTGCAAAAACAATCATTAAATTTTATAAAGTCTGATTTTGGGCTTTGGATAGGTATTTCTTTTCCACCTTTTACTAAAACTGGACGTTCATCTTTATTTTGGTATGGTCCTTTTCCAAAGACATGAACAAAATCTGTTCGCTTGATTTTATGCTCTTTTGAATTTGCAATATTTCCACACCACCAGCAATTCCCGTTGTAATTTTTCTTGAAAATCATTTTTTATTTTTTACAACAAGATTCTTTAATTTTTAATTCCTCATGGCTTGCAACTACCTTATATACGTAGTTCCATCTTCTTTAAGATTGATTTTCACAAAATAAACCAACCTCCCCAATTTCTATTTCTAATACAAAACACGCACCCAGTTGGATCAAATTATTTATCTCCGTTCCTCAACATCCGCTCCGCCGCCTCCCAGTCTTCCATCGTATCAATATTAACGTGTTGCGGATTTTTAGACTCGTACCAGGCGATCTTCTCACCGTACAGCGTACGGGCCTTTTTCAATATATCCGTTCGTACTATATAAATGGAACCGTCCCGGTGATATGCTTTCGGCAGCTCTTGCCGCCGGGAAATAATTTCCTGTTCACCCGTGGCAATCTTCAGAAAAGGACTGTCCGTTTTTTCTTCAAAAACCCAGTGTGGATTATAGTTATGAGGAACGACCTTGACAGAAATCAAACTGTCCGCACCGCTCTTTACAAAAGCAGCAATCGACGCGGTAATATCCTCCGCCGTTCGCAACGGGCAGGTGGGTTGCAGCAAACATACGGCGTCAAAAATGCTTCCGGCCTGTTCGTAATACGCAACGGCGTGCAACACAGTGTCAATCGTCGGGGAGGCATCCGTGGCCAGTGCCGCCGGTCGTAAAAAGGGAACTTTTGCACCGGCCTTCCGGCTGATATCCCCTATCTCGTCGTCGTCGGTAGAAACCAATATTTCCGACAGTTCGCCAGCATTCAGCGCAGCTTCGATGCTGTAGGTGATCAGCGGTTTACCGTTCAGCAACTTTTTATTTTTTCCGGGTACTCCTTTCGAACCACCCCTCGCGGGTATCAGGCCTAAAATTTTCATAATATTATTTTCTCTTCTCTATATAATCTGCCACGGATGCGGAAAAAATCCGGGCACCGGCAGCATTTAAATGGTCATCGTCGTAGTAGTGATCCGTATCTTTTATCGCTCCGAATCTATTGATGTTGTAATCTATAAATGGAGACTGCAGTTGGACAGTTGTTTCAAAAAAGAGCCTGGAAAACAACCAGTAATCTTCTATCTTGCCAGTGGAAATTTCCGGCATGGGGGCCGTAATAAAAAACAGTGATATATTTTCCCGATGGCATAAATCATAGATTTTTTTTAAATATCCTAAATTCGAATCAGTGATCGCTGAAATTTCTGTATCGAAGTAATCGAATTGATTTTGATACTTTAATTTTTCCATACTAAGCGTATCCGGATTACTGACAAAACCGGCTCCCTGATAATTTCCTTTCTTCTTCAGCATGTGTGGCCGCCCCAGTAATTTGTTAAATTTTGGTTTCAGATAATCTTTGTAAACCAACGTGGGAAAGGCGGTCAGTAATACTTTTTCTTCGACTGAAAAACCGTCCCGGAAAAATGCTGTTCTGGTAGGACCGGATTGCATATAATCCAGATTATAGCGGCGGTTCCGTAATTGATTATCTTCCTGAAAAACCAGATAATACAAATCCATCACCACGTATTTTGGCCGCTGTATTTCGAGAATTTCTTTTAATACAAAAAAACTGACCATCGGTGATTGTGCCGAACTTCCAAAATTAAAAACCCGGTTTTCCAGTCCCATTGCTTGTCCGATTACTTTTGGATCGTAGGAACGATACGCGTGGGAAGAACCGAGGATGACCAGATCAATGGAATCTTTTCGCTGGTAATATTCCTGCCAGCGAAGGGCCGGAAAAAACTGGCCCGTCTCCACCAAGTCTCTGGTTTCGTAGGTGCGTAGATACTGGCCAACGCCCCAGTTGAGTAACCAGAGTAGCAAACTATACACCACCACTTGAAAGATAAATGGACGCATTTTTTTAAAATTGAAAATAAATAAACACCGATGGATTTTTTGGGGCAAACAATAAAATGGCCAGCGCCGTGGTCAGATAAATCATACCACGACTGACTTTGTTTAGACTGCTTTTTTCAATTTGAAATCCATGTTCTTTGCTTCTTTGTAACCATTCTACGAATATTAAAATAAAAATTCCCAGAAGTAAGACCGCATTTTTTTGTACCGGACGAAACGAAAAATCAAAGCTCGTTCCCATTCTGAATAAATAATCCAGTGCCTGTCCTATCGTTTCGGCGCGGAAAAATATCCAGGCGATGACCACTAAACTAAAGGTAACGATCATGTTAAAAAATTCGCTAATGGTTGGAAAAAATTTATTTGCCGCCACCGTATTCAGGTGACGACGATTGGTGCCTCTGAGAATTCCAGGCAAAAAATACAGCGCGTGTAATCCTCCCCAAACGATAAACGTCCAGTTGGCTCCGTGCCAGAATCCACTGACCAGAAAGATCACCGCTACGTTAAAAACCAACCTTGCTTTGCTATCCACCCGGCTTCCTCCCAGCGGGATATAGAGGTAATCCCGGAACCAGGTTGATAATGAAATATGCCATCTGCGCCAAAACTCGGCAATGTCTCTGGAAAAATATGGGAACGCAAAATTACGCATCAAGTTAAATCCAAAAAGCCGTGCGGTTCCAATCGCAATATCCGAGTAACCCGAAAAATCGCAATAGATTTGTATTGAAAAAAAGAAAGTACCCAGGGCCAGACTTACCGTGTCCAGTTCAGCATAACCGGCAAAAGTCGCGTTGACAAATACCGCGCAATTATCCGCAATCACCACTTTTTTAAAAAGTCCCCACAGGATTTGTTGTAGTCCATCCCGCGCCTGTGCGTAGTCAAATACGCGTGGTTTTACAAACTGTGGAATCAGCCGAGCGGCACGTTCGATCGGACCGGCCACCAGCTGCGGAAAAAAGCTGACGTAGGCAAAAAAAGAAATCCAGTCGTTTACCGGTTCTATTTTTTTTCGAAAAACATCAATCGTATAACTCAGAGTTTGAAAAGTATAAAAGCTGATACCGACGGGCAAAATTATATTTAACGTCCACGTATTCATCTCAACCCCAATACTGGAAAAAGCGGCAACCAACTCTCCAACAAAAAAATTATAATATTTAAAAACACCCAGCAGTCCAAGATTACTGATCAGTGAAACCGCCAGTAATCCTTTCCGCTTTTTTGGATGTTCCGTTTTTGACATTCGCCGGGCCACCAGAAGATCTACCACTGAACTAAAAATCAGCAGCGATAAAAAACGGTAATCCCACCAACCGTAAAACAGGTAACTCACCGCCAGTAAAAAAAGATTTTGCCGTTTTAATTCCGTAAACACAAACCAGTAAAGCAGAAAAACCACCGGTAAAAATATCGCAAACTCAAACGAATTAAACAGCATATTTTTTTGTTTAGTAAGTCAGTACTTTGCTATAGGTCAGTGGACGTTGAGCGAGCAAACTGGCAATTTCTCTACCCGAATTCCCGTCTCCGTAAATCGTATCGCCGGCGTAGCGGCCATGAGAAATTTGAGCTTTGATGGCCGTCAGAATTTTCGTCCGGTCGTACGAAATATCTTTTACGTTCGCCCCCCGTTCGCGACCGGATTGCCGGCCTCCGATGTTTACGACCGGTACGCCCAGAAAGGAACATTCCCGGATACCAACACTCGAATTACCAATCAGACACTGACTGTTGTAGAGCAATTTCAGAAAATCGCGGGGCTTCATATTTTTAAAAAAATGTACATGACCCAAATCATAATTTTCTCTGAAAGCCCGAATCCCGTTCGAGGTACCATCCGATCCCGCGTCCACGTTCGGCCAGAACCAAAAAGTCGGAATGGCCAGTTCTTTGATCGCATGCAGGGTCTCTTCCACGTTGGTGCGCGACGCCTGATATTCGGTCGTCACCGGGTGTTGCATGACGACACAATATCCGTTGGAAATTCCGGGTTGCGCTCCTACTCCACCGTATTTTTTATAAGGATCAAAATCCAGTGCCGGATCGGTCAGCATTTCTTTGGCCAGATCAATCGAAGGACATCCCGTCAAAAAAACCTTCTCCACTTCTTCTCCCAGCCGGACTACTCTTTCGCGGGCTTTCGCAGAAGCGACAAAATGCAGGTCGGCTAATTTGGTGATGGCGTGTCTTACTTTTTCGTCGATATTTCCGGTAATCTCACCTCCCTGTATGTGTACGAGCGGGATGTTCATGTACGCAGCCGCGATGGCCGTGGACATAGTTTCGTAACGATCAGCCACCGTGACTACCGCGTCGGGCTGGATATTTTCAAAGACATTAGACAACTCAATGATTCCCAACCCCGTGGTCTTTGATTGCGCGGCAAGACTACCTCCTTCGAGTACATTGTAGACCTTTGCTTTTATGTCAAATCCATCTTCCAACATTACATTCGCAGCAGTTCCATACCGGCCCAGCAGCGCAGAAGCGGCTACGACCAGTTGTAATTCCAGTTCGGGATGTTCGCGAATGGCCTGCAAGGCAGATTTTATCCGGCTGTAACTTGGACGCGCCGTTACCACCACACATATTTTTCTCTTTGCCATGTTAGAGCATATTTAAATCAGTTGCCTGCAAAAAATCGTATTTATTTTTATCTACCCCAAGAATCCGTCCCACCACCGACCGGAATTCACTGGCAGGGATACCCTCGCTGGCAGGTTTTTTGGCTTCCAGATCATCGAACGTTATGCGGTGTCCTTTCGGCAAGTTTTTATTTACAGAAAGTGTTTTTTCAAAAATCTTTTTAAGTGATTCGTACGGTTTTAAATCCGTTTTATCAACGGGATGACGAAGCATATTTTCTACAAACCGTACGTCCGCCACCAACTGCGTGACTTCGTCAATTGTCAAACTGGATGCGGCGTCCGGACCAAACATTCTACGATCAAAGACGGCATGAAACTCTAATAATTCCGCCCCGAGTGCTACAGCAGCAATGGAGGTTGCCGTTCTGGCCGTATGCTCCGACAAACCAATTTTATGATTTGGATAGCGTTGTTTAAGTTCGGTCAGCACGTTAAGACCGACTCGTTCCGGAGGCGTAGGATAACTGGTCGTACATTGTAAAATGCTGAGTTCATTACCAAAATTATTGATAAACTCAACGGTGGCATCCAGCTCTTCGTAAGAACTCATTCCGGAGGAAAGAATAATGGGTTTACCCGTTCGGGCAATTTTTTCCAGCATCAAGAAGTTGGTCACTTCGCCCGAACCGATTTTATACCGTTGTACCCCCACCGCTTCCAGCAAATCCACTGCCGCCTGTGAAAAAGGAGAAGACAGAAATTCTATGGACTTTTCGTCACAATGTTTTTTAATACCCATCCATTGTTCCTTCGTAAAAGACATCCGCTGCCAGTAATCGAACCGGGTTTTATCTTCATAAGAAAAATTAATTCTGAATGGTTCGGCGGCACTACTTTCCGCCTCCGCAATATGCGTTTGGAATTTAATGGCGTTGGCACCCGTGGCGGCAACGGCATCAATGTAGGAATGGAGTATTCCCAGGCTTCCTTCGTGGGCCTGCCCGATTTCAACGATAATATCTACCCCATTATTTTTAGTCTTCATCTACGTAATATTCCTGGTTATAACCGTATTGGTAGGCGCCGTAACCGTAGCCTTTTCCTTGTTTGACGCCGTTAAAAATAATGCTGGCGCGTTCCAGTTCTTTGTTCTGATACATCATATCCAAATGTTTTACCATCCCTTTATGGGTATATTTCTGCCGGACTACCACGAGGATATTATCCACCAGATTTCTCAGCAGCAACGCATCGGATACCAAACCAATCGGCGGCGTATCAATCAGAATATAATCGTAGTCTTCGGCCAGTTTTTTAAGGAGAGATTCCATTTTTCCGGACAAAATAAGCTCCGCCGGATTCGGTGGAATCGGGCCACTGGTGATGTAGTGAAGATTGGGAACAGCCGGATAAGTTTTAACAATTTCAGCAATAGAATTCTGGCCAATCAGATAATTGGTAATTCCTTTTCCTTCGTCGTCGTCATCCATGTATAATCCCAATTTAGGCTTTCGTAAATCGAGACCGAGTATGACTACTTTTTTGTCTGAAAGCGCCAGCGTAACGCCCAGATTGATAGAGATAAAAGTTTTTCCTTCCCCGGAAATCGAAGAAGTAAACAAGATCGTTTGCTGTTTTTTATTATGATTTAAAAAATTAAGGTTGGTCCGTAAAAGCCGGAACATTTCGTTGATGGCGGAGCGATTACCCTGCTTGACCACAATATGGTCTTTTCCTTTTTTCTGAGAGATTCGACCAAGGATGGGAATATTGGTAATCTGTTTGATGGTTTCCTCCGAGTCAATTTTATTTTCGAAAAAATTCAGAATCACCACAATCAAAAACGGAATAATCAGCCCGAGTGCCCCACTAAACATAGTGATCATTTTACGGTTTGGATAGATCGCGCCCTTGGATAATCTGGCCCGGTCGATGGTCCGGGTTTTGGCTGTTGTCACCGCCTCGGAGAGTGCCGTTTCTTCTCTTTTTTGTAATAAATAAACGAAGAGATTTTCTTTGACAACCTGCGTTCGCATTTTTTCCACCAGCTTTTTTTCAAGGCCGGGAATACTGCTCATACTGCTTTTGAGCGACTGAATATTTTTTTCTATTTCAGCAATGGGAATCTGAATATCCTTTTTTAGATTCTGTATCGTTTCCAGGATAAGCGATTGCAAATCTATCATTTGATTTTCCAAATCTACGCGTACCGGATTTCGGGCAGAAGCAGTTTTAGCGATTTGCTTTTGTTGTAAAACCAATGTGTTATATTGATTTACGAAGCCGGACAACACTGGATTCTGGGCTACCAGATTAGCGGGTATCAGGTCAAAACCTGACTGATCGTTTTGCAGAAAACCTTCCAGCGAGGTCAGCATATTTTTTTGAATCTCAAATTCAGAAATACGCTGCACAGCCGAGCGAATTTCTCCGAGGGTATAGTTCATACTCGAAGAAACATTATCGCTGATAATCTCGTTGGCACTTTTGTAGCGCTGGATTCCTCCTTCGACCGAATCCAGTTCACCGACCAGACTCGCAACCCGAAAATCAATAAAATCCAGGGTATTTCTCAGTACGGTATTTTCATCCTTAATTTCCTCTTCGTTATAAACATCAATCAGCGTATTGATAATATCTCTGGCCTTTTCCGCCACCGGATCTATCTTTTTTATTTCCAGAATACTGGAAGAAGAATGACTACCCACCCGCTCCACGCTCAAACCCGACTTACTTCTTTTGGCACTCGCTTCTTTATTTAATATAACAATCCGATACATTCCTTCCAGAACGGCCACGTCCGGACTCAGCGAAATCGAAAGACGACCCGCTGGTGTTTCGAAAAATTCACCGTAAGCATACCGCGTCCCTGGGTCTTCTTCATTCTTTTTAAAAAGAAAGGTTTTATAATCTTCCTGTTCCAGCAAAAAATTTCCGCCGTAACCATTCTCATTTTTAAGTTCAAAAGAATCTACCACGAAGGGAGAGTCCAGATAGAGTTCCGTTTCTTTTAGCTGGCCGATACGGTAGTAATATACCTGCAAATTTAACCGCTCTACTACTTTTTCCATCAAAGTAAGCGATTTTAAAATCTGTATTTCGTTATCCATTGACTTTCCACCACCCGAAAAATTATCAGCCAGAATACTCTGTTCTGAAATACCACCACTGTCGCCCGCATCCTTGATCAGCAGTACTGCCCGCGAAGTGTACTGGGAGGTGGCATAGCGCAGATAAAACCGGCCAATGGCAATGGCCGTAGCAAAGCACAGCAGAAACAACCACCAAAAAGAAAGTATTCTTCGTAGAAACTTTTGCAAATCAACAACAATCGCTTCTTTGGAAGCAACGCCCGATCTTATTTGCGGATTAATATTTTCCAAATTATTATTTTATAATCTTCTTAACGAAATTAAAAGTGCCACCAGCGAAACTGCCGCACCTATCCAGGGTATGAACCGGGTTGCCGGATCTCTTACGGTACTAACGACCGTTTTATTTGGTTTCACATAAAGTACATCGTTTTGCTGCAGATAAAAATAGGGAGAATTAAACAAATCAGGTGAACTGAAATCAATATATCCAAAACTACGCATTCCGTTTTCTTCCCTGATAATCAAAATACTGTCCCTGGCCGAATAATTGGTAAAATCTCCGGCCAGTGTAATGGCATCAATCACGGTCAGCCGCTCGGTGTCTGACGTAAAAGTCCCGGGACTCCCCACCTCTCCATTGACGTTGACCCGGAAGTTGGTCAGGCGGACTTGTACAATCGGATTTTCTTCAAAATAAGGGGCCAGTGATGCAATAATCTTTGTTTTGACCGCTTCAATTTCCAGTCCTTTCAACTGAATTTTACCAATCGTCGGAAAATCAATATACCCTTCGCTGTTGACCAGATACCCGCTACCCTCTTCACCGGATAAATTAAAGGGTTCAGCAACAATGGGATTGGTACTCGACACCCGGATGGATAAAATGTCGTTGGCCTGAACCGTAATGGGTCGATAGTTATTGATCGCTTGTGGTTCCTTTGGAATCCGCTGCGATTCACCGTAGTTCAGTAACGCCTGGTAAGATGTACAACTCAGCAAACTACTCATCATCAAAATTGTCATTAAATAAAAAGCTACCCTCATATTTTTTCCTTTGCGGTAAATTTCTCAATAACCGAAGTTAAAATTTTATCTTCTTTGTATTTTAAATAATGCTGGTGCATCTCTGCCATGCTGGTCCGATATTTTTGATTGCCAAGGATTTCCCTGATTTTTTTCCGGACGGTTTGAACGTCATCCTGATCTTTGTCCGCCATAATTCCAAGCCGGTGATAAGCCACTCTGGCCGCACATCCATTTTGGTCAGAGCGTTTGCCGGAATACACCAGCATCGGCACCTGAAAGTGGATACATTCATTAATCGTATGAATGCCACCGTGATTAACGGAGCAGTCGGCTACTTTCAGAATTTCCAGCTGCGGCACCCTGGTAAATGCAAATACATTTTCAGGTAATTCCGCAAGATAGTTCTTATTACGCAAAGCGCCCGTACTGAGGACCAGCATCCAGTTCGGCTGTTCTTTTACGGCGGCAATTATTTTTTTAATAAAATAAATATCACCTTCCGACAAGGTGCTGACCGAGCAATAGATCAATGCTGCTTGCTGATCTTTTTTGTATTTTAACGCGGCGGTTAATCTTTCTTTATCCGTCCTTTCCAGCGGCGACGCTACCCTGTTTTCTTTTACCATCGCTCCGACGTAGTATAAATCAGGTCGGACCTCGTGCGGAAATTCCAGTTCCTGTATCGTCATACTGAGAACGGGCAGCGTAGCGTAGGTGAATGGTCCGGGCCAGTAATTTTCGCGGATCATTGACAACGGAAAGTTTTCTTTTTTTGCCAATGCCAGCAAACTGCTCCGGCGATCCGTTCCACCACTCATCCACTTTTTTTTAATAAAGGCAAACCATCTTTTTATTTTTATTCGTTGCCACGAAATGGCCATTCCCACGGGATGTCCGCGCCAGCCCCGACCGGGAATTATATCTGTCAACAGATAAGGTAACCCTTTTCTGTTCCACAATGAAAACCACTGACTCAACAAGACCATCGGTATCTTTTTACCGTAGGTTTTAAAAATATATTCGTGCAGCTCTACGTCAATCAACACCAAATCAGGTTGTACTTCGTCCAGAAAACCGGAAAACGCGGTTGGTTCCGTTTTATGCAATGCGGCCGCCCGGCGTTCTGTGGCGTTTTGATATTTGTATTTTAAACGCGCTAACTTTCTGAATTTTCCTTTCAGCGGAGGCAGTTCCGGTTCTGTGGTCAAACTAATTTCAGGTAACTGAAAAAAAGTAATTCCCTGAGCGACTACCTTTTCTTTTACTTTGCGTGGCGAAGCATAAATAATTTCGTGTCCCGATTTTTCCAGCCGGTTTACCAATTCAAAACTCGCATTTAAAATACCCGTCAATCCGGTCGTCACACAGATAATCTTTGCCATGGTCAGGAGTCAGATTGTTCCAGTTCTGCCAATAACCTGCGAATCGTATTCTCCATGTATTCCGCTAATTGTGCGATGGTATTTTTTTGAAAAATAATATTAATTGGTAAGTTCAAATCTGCCGCTTCGTTAATCCGGATAACTACCCGAATGGCGGTCAGCGAATCTCCTCCCAATTCAATAAAATGATCGTGGATACCAATCTTTTTTATCTGCATCACTTCCGACCAGACATCGTGAATTAATTCTTCAATTTCGTTCCGGGGGGCTACGTATTGTTTTTCAATTTTTTCCCGGTTTAAGTCCGGAACGGGCAACGCACTACGATCTATTTTTCCGTTGGAATTTAAGGGTAATTCCGCCAACTGCACAAAAACGGAAGGAACCATATATTCCGGTAATTTAGTCCGCAAATAATTTTGAATAACCGATTCCGGCACCGTTTCTCCGGCTACGACGTAAGCCACCAAACGCTTGCTGCCTCCCGGCTGCGGGTACACGGTGACGACGACCTGCTGAATTCCGGCAATCTCTTTGATGACCATGGCTATTTCTTCCAGTTCAACTCTGAAACCCCGGAGTTTTACCTGTTGATCCATCCGGCCCAAATATTCAATATTTCCATCCGGAAGCCAGCGCGCCAGATCTCCCGTTTTGTACATACGCTGGTAGGTTCCATTTCCGGTGGGATTGGTAATAAATTTTTCGGCGGTCAGCTCCGGGCGACCGTGATACCCACGAGCAACCTGAATGCCTGCAATGTGAAGTTGTCCCGGTAATCCGACGGGCAATTGTTCCAGCTGATCGTTCAGGATGAGTAATTTTACATTGTTGATCGGTTTTCCGATGGGAACAATATTTCCTTTCTTAAAATTATCAGGTGCTTGCCAGGCCGATACTTCGATTCCCGCTTCGGTCGGTCCGTATAAGTTATACAACTGAACGTACGGTAATTTTTTTTGTAGACTGACTACCTGCGAAGACAACAATGCTTCTCCGCTACAAAATATCCGGCGAAGTCCCGGACAATCTCCTTCCGAAAGGGATAATAAAAACACCTCCAGCATCGGAGGTACAAAATGTATCGTAGTAATTTTTTTTGATTCAATTACCTGTTTTAAATAATCACTGTCCTTGTGTCCGCCCGGCACCGCAAAAACCAGTTTTACACCAGTGACTAACGGCCAGAATAATTCCCAGACAGATACATCAAAACAGAAAGTAGTTTTTTGTAAAACAATATCATCCGCCGAATTCATGGCATAATGATCTCGTCCCCAGCGTATCCGGTTGAGCGGTCCTTCGTGTTGGTTCATTACACCTTTGGGGCGTCCGGTAGAACCCGACGTGTAGATAACGTACATTAAATCCTTTGGACTTATGGTTATCTCCGGAGCTTCTTTTTGGAAAGCAAGAAAAGCAGCATTAGGATCGTCCAGCACAATCGGGGCTACTTTATCCGTAGCGGAAAAAAGTGGATAACTTTCTTTATCACAAATAATAAATTTTGTTTGTGCATCGGTAAGCATATAATTAATCCGGTCCACCGGATAGGTCGGATCAATCGGGACGTACGCTGCTCCGGCTTTTAAAATCCCCAATAAACCCAGCATCATATTCAGTGAGCGGTCCAGACAGATCGCCACCAGTTCTTCGGATTGTACGCCTTCGCTTATCAGGTAGTTGGCCAGTTGGTTCGTTTTCTGATCCAGCACTTTGTAGGTCCAGCTTTCTTCTTTAAAAGCAACCGCAATTTTATCGGGCGTCCGCAAGACTTGTCCGGCAAATAAATCGAGCATTGTTTCACCTTCCGGAAAATCAGCGGGAGTATCATTAAAATCGTGGAGCATTTTTTCTTCCACGGATCCCAGTGCAGTGATGAGTTGAAAACGATCTGCCAGAAATAAATCCAGTATTTCTGTAAATTGTCCGGGAATTAAAGTCCGGGCGGCTTCATCAAAAACGGTAGAATTTAGATCAAAGCTCAGATCGATTGTTCCGGAAGCATCAAAATCGTAAACCTGTAAACGCAGATGGTGCCCCGGATCAGCATACCCGGAATGAACCCACTGAGAAGTTACTGGCTGTCCGTTGAAATCACCAAACGAGGCATTGATATAATTTAGAATAACATTATAACTTTTATTGATTTCGGTCGTACTGATTCCACTTTGAGCATGGCGCAAAAAATCATTGGTTTCATTACGTACTTTTTGAAAAAGCGTGCTAAAAGTATCGGTGGCAGAAAGGTCGGTTAGCAAAGGAAATACTTTGATAAACATTCCCGCCGTTTTTTTAAAATCACCAGTAGACCGGTTGTGCGCGGGGGTACCAATTGCCAGTTTCTCCTGACCGGTCAACCGGTAAATCAGGGTAAATAGTAAGGTTGAAAAAATATTGAAAAGCGTAAGATCCTGTGTCCATCCCCGAAGATCGCTTTCTTTGGTCAGTTCCCGCAAACGATCCGTAGTCGCTTTATCCAGATGTACGGTTCTCCTTTCCGAATGACTTTCCTGCTGGCTGTTTGACTGACCAAAAAATACCGGAGGCTGCGGTAATTTTTTTATTTTATCCAGCCAGTAAGTGGTTGACTGTTGTTCAGTTTTAGTTGTTTTTTCTGCTAAAGCAAATTGAATATAATTTTTGTAGGCTGGCGGATTGGGAGCCGCTAATTCAGCCGGACGGACGGCGGTCAGATGTTCGTAAAAATCAGATAAAATCCGGTACTGAACGGTTACGCCCCAGGCATCCGTGATGAGGTGATGCTGGTTGAGGTACCAGATAAAGTGATCGTTTTTTAATTTTATTAACACAGCATCGAACGAAGATTTCGTAATATCAAATTGTCGTTGACTCCGCTTTTTTATCCAGGCACCTAATCCATTGATCTGGTCCGGGTTTTCAGAAAAATCCAGATATTCCAGTTCGTAAGAAATATCGGATAAAATCACCTGCTGCGGCTTTTCATTGTCCATTATGAAAACAGTTCGCATACTGTCCGCACTTTGCACCAATCGCTGAAAAGCTTCCCGAAAGACCGCAACTTCTACCTCAAAACGCAAATCAAAAGTCAGTGCCATATTATACAGCGGTGACGCCGGACTGAGCTGTTGTCCCATCCATAGCAGTAATTGACTATGTGTCAAATCCATTTGATTTGTTTTATCTTTCGCCTCTTTCATTGACTATCCGTTGTTCTTTGCCCGGTCAATATACGCTACCATGGCCGCTACGGTCATAAAATTTTCGATGGTCATATCCTGAGGAGCAACTTTGATTCCGTTGTCGTCTTCCACAAACTGAATCAGCCGCATCATCCCCATAGATTCTACCAGACCACTGCCGAGTAAATCGTCTTCCGGTGAGATTTCGACATCTGATTGTCCTCCGTGCAGTTCTTCTAAAATATAATTGATTATTTTTTGCTCCAGCATACATTATTTTATTTTACAAAGCAGCCACCAAGGCGCCCCGTTGAATTTTCCCCGAAGAAGTTCTGGGAAAATCTTCTACTATTTTTATTTCTTCCGGTACTGCGTATAAAGGTAGTTTTTCTTTTAAAAATTGTCGTAATTTCTTAACCGCATCTTCGGAATTAGTTGATAAAATAACGGCAGCCACTATTTTTAAACGCTCTTCCACATCCTTAACGGTAAATACAGCCGCTTCCCGGACGGAGTCGTGCGCCACCAAACAAGCTTCGATGGCCCCTAATTCTACCCGGTGTCCACGTACTTTTACCTGAAAATCTTTTCTTCCCAGAAAATGTAAAATACCGTCTTTTTCTTTTACCAAATCTCCCGTTTTATAGAATTCGGATGTTTGTCCGGTGTTCGCTGTTACGGTATGTAATGATTTTTCAGTGAGTGCAGGATTGCGCCAGTAACCCAGCATCTGGGTAGCACTGCAAATTAATAATTCTCCGGTTTCTCCGGGAGCAACTGCATTTCCTGCTTCGTCCAGAATCAGATAATCAGTATTTTTCCAGACCTGTCCGATTGGAATCGGATCATCGGTCGCGGGAATTTCCGGCAGGTTATAATAAGTGCAGGCGTTGGTTTCCGTTGGACCGTAAACATTGCTAAAACGGGTACCTGACCATTGCTGCATGAGCGCACGCAAATATTTGGGTGGAAAAGGTTCTCCCGCGTAAAGTACCCATCGGAGGTGCGGTAATGCCCGGTCCGCTAAAACGCCGTTTTGTAATATCTGAACCAACGCTAACGGAACAGAATACCAGATGGTCAGGTTTTCTTCCGCAATTAATTGTCCCAGGCTGGCTGGAAAAACCGTAGCCGCATCGGAAGCAATCACGGTACAGGCTCCTACCAGCGGACTTGTAAAATATCCGAGCGTACAGATATCAAAATGAATCGGTGCATGATTTCCGATACGATCTTTTTCTGTGATCTGATAGAGTTCGGCGGTCAGGCGCGCGTAGCTCAGTCCGCTGTAATGGGTGTGCATGATACCTTTGGGCTGGCCCGTCGAACCCGAGGTATAAATGATGTACGCCAGGTCTTTTTCGAGGATGCGAAAAGGTAAGTTAAACGTGGTGGAAGCGAAGAAAACAGTCTCCCAGGAAATCGTATTAACACCTTCTAACTCTGACACACCAATTACTGTACGTATATTGTTTTTATTTTTTACTATCTGACTGATCCTCTTTCGCTGTGCGGGCTGAGAGACTAATATTTCTATATCACAATCTTCTATCAAAAACTGACTACGTGCTACTGGAGCCTTCGGATCAATGGGTACATAGACGCCACCTGCCTGTAATATTCCAAAAATGGCAATCGCGGTTTCAATGCTTCGATTCAGGTAAATGCCGATCCGGTCTCCCTTTTCAATTCCTTGTGCGTGCAGTACTCCGGCGAGTTGATTCATTCGTTTTTCCACGTCCCGGTACGTCAGAGAAACGTTCCCAAAACGAAAAGCTTCCCGGTCAGGAAACCGACGGGCAGATTCAGTAATCGTATGTGGTAAAAGATAAATCATAGTCCCAGCAATTTAGCAATAATATTGCGTTGGATATCAGAAGTGCCCGCATAAAGTACCCCACCAACCGCATCTCTGAGATCTTTCTCAACACCATTTTCAGTCAGGTAAGAACGTCCTCCAAAATTACGGATGGCATCCAGACTGGACGTGATAAATGCTTCACTCAACTGTAATTTGAGCAACGCCGCTTCCAGCATCGCATTGTCTCCGTTTTTCTTCAGCCAGGCAGTTTTGTAGAGGAGCAAACGCGATGTTTCCAGGCGCAGCTTCATGTCCGCAATCCGGTTGGAAACCGATTGAAAATTACCGATGGGCTGGCCGAACTGCTGCCTTTTTTTTGCGTAGTCAATCACTCTTTCGAGCTGGCGTTCCATGGCGCCGAGCTGACTTGCCAAAATACAACAGCGATCATATTCGAGTGAATGATTTAAAATACTGAATCCCATTCCTACCTTTCCCAGCAGATTTTCTTCGGGAATAAAACAGTCTTCAAACAATAAATCTCCAATCGGAACAGACCGTAATCCCATCTTACTTTTTTTAGCACTGGTGGTAAATCCGGGAGTACCTTTATCAATCAAAAACGCGGAAATCCCCCATCTGCCCAATTTAGGATTGGCATTGGCAAAAACCAGGGCCACATCGCAGACGGGAGCTAAAGTGATCAAATGTTTCTGACCATTCAGTACATATCCGTCATCGACCTTATCGACTTTGAGTTCCATGCTGAAGACATCCGATCCGGCAGCCGGTTCGGTGAGAGCGTGAGAACCAATCAGGTTGCCTTTGGCCATCGGCAAGAGATATTTTTTCTTTTGCTGTTCGTCGCCGAAATGAAGAATCGGCGTCTGAACCGTCCACATCTGAGCGTTTAAAGCGAAGGGTAAACCGTTGTCTTCGCAACCGTACCCAAGCCCTTCCATGGCGAGGAGTGCGCGTAAAAAATCGACCTCTTCCAGTGATCCTCCGCAGGCTTTGGGAAGCGCCAGTCCCTGGATTCCAAAATCAGCACATTTCATCCAGCCGGACTGTGGAAACGACTGGTTTTCATCCCGCTCGGCGGTACCTTCGTTCAATTCCCTTTGGGCGAACTGAATCGTTTTATCTTTAAACGCCAAGTACTCTGCGGGCCAGGAAAAATCCATTAATTTAAAAATTATATTTTACCATGCCTTTAATAAATAAAGGACTACCAGGCGTGAAATGAATTTCTTCGACCGGATTTTGCTCAAACTGTAATCTGCTCTCGGTCGCAAACTGGGTTTCGTTCCATTCCTGATTCAATAAGTTTTCAATTGAAAATCCTAATGTAATTCTTTTCATGGTATAATTTGCATTCAAATCAAAGATATAATAACCTTCGGCGACGATGCTGTTATCTTCGTTAGCGGGACGATCTTTCAAATATCGGAACTGAAGACCTCCGTTAAATTTATTTTTGTTAAATGATATACCAGCCGTGGAAGTTACCGTTGGGGCCAGTGGAATCAGGTTGCTCCCTTCTGGATCTTCGATGCTGCGGGCATGGGCATAATTGACATCTCCATTAATAAAAAGCCAGTCTTTCAGTTGGTATCTGAAGGTAAAATCCACTCCGTATCTTCTCGTCCGTCCACTGGGTTCTACCACTCCGGCATCTCCTACGTACACGAACTCCTGCTGTAAGGCCAGGTACCATAAAGCGACGTTGGTAAAAAGCCGGGGAACTGGTTTAAAGAATGTTCCCAGATCAACACCGTAAGCGGCGGGAATAATATTTTCCGTAGCGCCTTCCAGCACAACGCGGGTGTCATTGCTGTGAAAGCCAATCCCGGATTTCAGATAAAGTTGTACCTGGTCATTGGCATTATAAACGATATTAAATTTGGGAGAGAGCGTCGCTTTGGTCTGTGACTGGTTGTCATACAAAGTAGCCAGTTGATCCTGATAATTAAACTTAAAATAATCGAGCCGTAAACCCGGCTGGAACAACCAGTTTCCCGCGTCAAATTCTGCGTCCGCAAAAGCGTACATATTTTTTTCATCCACATCTCCAATCTGCACACTACTCAAAGTCGTTTTACGGTTAAGGGTATTGGAGAGTTCGTTGCCATTGATCTGATCGGCGCGCATTCCCACACCAAATCTAAACGTTGCACTTACATCATTTAAATATTTATTGTGATTCCAGGTGCTTTCAAAACCAAAAATATTACGATTCTCTCTTTGTTTAATCTGATCTCCATTGACGGGATCGTTGAGAAAGAAGGTAAAATTTGAAAACAATTCAAAATCGTAGAGCGAGTAATACGCATTGGTTTTTACGAATGTATTTTCGTTGACCGGCTTGGTGAGGCTCATGGCAATATTCGTACGTCCGGTTGTTCCTCCCTCCGTGTCATCTACGGCACCGAAACGGGAAATAACGCCCCGATCAACCAGCCGTTGCGGAATTTGTCCGGACGCATCCCATTTACTATCAAAATGAGAAGCGAGAAAAGTCAAACGGGTATTGCCTGCGAGTTCTCCGCTGTATTTAGCCATAAAATTACTCCGGTAGAAATTCTGGGGAGCATCAAACGGACCATCCGAAATCAGATATTCCGTGGCCAGATAAACGTTGTGTTTTTCGGTATCGAGTACTTTAAACATTCCGACGGCACGCTGGGTATTAAACTGTCCTACTTCGAATGCGATCTGGGATTGCTCCAGTTGATCTTTGGTTTTAAACTGTACATAACCGGCGGTATTAAAATTACCCTTATCGGCGTAGTAAGGCCCTTTTCCATAATCAATCAGATCAATGGTTTCGGGAATTACAAAGTGCAAATCAGCGTATCCCTGTCCGTGCGCGTGGGAAACCATATTTACGGGCATTCCATCCACGGTTATCTGAACATCCGTTCCGTGGTCAATATCAAATCCACGCAGAAATATCTGCTCTGCTTTTCCGCCACCGGCATGCTGTCCGATAAATAGTCCCGGTACTTTGCGCAGTACCTCCTGAGCAGATCTGACGGGAACCGTTTCGACGTCAATTCTTGAGATGATGTTGGTATTTTTTGTGTTTTGCCCTACCACTACCTCTCCCAGATCAAAAAAAGAAGCGGTTAGTTCGATTCTTACCTGCTCGTCAAGTTTTTTTATTAAGTAGATTTTTGGCTCAAAGCCAATATGAATAATCTGAATGGTATCTCCAATCTGAGCGTTACGAACGACAAACTGTCCAAGATCATTGGTGTGCGTGTGATAATCAGAATTTTCGTGAAGAATATTAGCACCAAAAATGGGTTCCTGCAATTCACCCACGACCAGTCCTTTAAAATTTTGGGCGGAAGCGGAATATGATAAAAATGTAAGAAGGAGAATAAGGTAAAAAAATCGCATCGTAGGTTATTGAATATTACTTAAATATAATATGAAAAATTGGTAAGACTTAGATTCGTTTAATAGCTTTTAATTACTGTTATATACGTAAGAAAATTACCTTTTGGATTGCATAAATACCCAAGAGGGTTATTATATGAAGCGACCCGGTTGTCCTTCGTCCGGATGGATCAGCAAATTGATGAATTTCAATCCAAGCAACCCGATTTATACGTAAGTACAGTATGAGTAGTATCATTATCTGGCCTGCGTAGTAGTCCAATCATCAGCACTTATTTTAACTGAAACTAGCAATGAAGCTCCCCGAGGCAAGCCATCGGGTATCGCTCAAAGCTAAACACAGTTAATCGGTAAATTAGTTAATCAGGCCCGCTAACGTGTTCATCCGAGGCAGCGCCTCGGAGAATTCTTATTGATTAAATAAATAGAGATTCATCAAAAAAATACTGAACATACTTAACAAACGGGAGAAGGTTAAATTTATCTGGCTCGCGGTTCTGATTTTAATCATGGGGCTGCTGGAAGTAGTGGGCGTGGCATCTATTCTGCCTTTTATGCAACTGATGGCCGAACCGGACGCCATCCAGAAAAGCAGATGGCTGGACGCTATTTATCGTTTTTTCAAGTTTGAAAGTTTGCGACAGATGTTGATTTACT
>CAKZUV010000134.1 GCA_937921555.1 uncultured Saprospiraceae bacterium | reverse complement strand
GTTTACCCTAAAAAATAACAATACACACAGTTTTATGAAATACCACTATCTCCACATTCAAGCCATTGACCTTTTTAAAAAAGACCCATCTTCTGATAAAATTTATCTTGACTCCCTTTCAGAAGATATTATTGTACAAGCCAATGGCTTTTGGGCTTTTGATGATTTGAGTTCAAAACTTCTGGACAGTCAAAAGTTGAAAATTTCTTTTGAAAAATATTCGGATATCAGACTTGGAAATCGCTTGTCGGAAAATTTTGCTGATCAAAAAAGAGCCATTCCTAAATTCCTTTATAAGTTGTCTTTTAATGGAGTTGCGGGTCAGGACCCGATCGGTGTTTACAGAGATTCAAATTTAATTGTTTCCGAAGTTTGTCTACGCATGCTGAGAACGGAGGGATTAATGAAAGCGGAGAGCGATTTGATCGAAGGATCAATTGAGGAATATTTTGAAAACAACCGGCAATTTTTCTGGATGCCGGAAAAGGTGCGGGAGGCGTTTATTGAACGGTTTATTTTAGTGTGAGGGTTTGGGTGGTTGTCAGTTAAGATTATTCTATCTGTAATTTATTCAGTTTATTGGTATTTCTTTTTTCTATACATTGAGCCAGTAATATGGATATTATTGGCTTAAAGTAGGTGTTTTCACAAAATTCTTACCTCATCACAAAAAAATACGCCGAATCCCTTCGACAAAAAACAGATCAATTCCGTCAGGCGACCGGAACGAAAAAGGATATCTTTCTAACGATGGTCACTACTTATGGTGTCAAGCATAACAAGTATCGTTATTTGGTGCAAAATGATTTGAGGATGGAGGATTTATTTATATCTATTTAATGATAAAACTGTTAAATTAAACAATACACACGCAAACAAAGCACCCACCTATTCAATTCTTGTGACAGGCTACTTGCACACTCGGATCTGAGTTCAGGTTCAGGTTAAGGTTAAGGTTCAGGTTCAGGTTCAGGTTCAGGTTCAGGTTCAGGTTCAAAATACTAAATCCGTGACACTACCTGTTTCTACAATAAATTAACTATTTCGCAAACACCTATTGACTCTACATTGTTAAAATTATATCCTTGTATCATCTTTGGTGCATCAAACAATCTCCCTTCTTTTTTCCTCCTCCCTTTTTTAACATTTCTTCAACCGGAATAAATACTTATTCCATAAACCTAACGTAATGAAAAATCTACATTCTGGACTGATACTCCTATGCCTGCTCTTCTTCTTTTCTTGTCAGAAGGAAGAAACATTCATTCAGGAAGACCCCGTAATAACAACAGAAATCACCTTAAAAAATATTATTGCCGATGATCCGCTGATGGATAAATTTTTTAATGGCATTAACGATCATGATATCCCCGTTTCTGCTGACAAAAAGGAAACCATAGATCGGATAAAATTAGCAATGATCAAAGATCATAAGACGACGCCCTTTGTGGATGGTTATATTAGAGAGGTCGGATTTCCTTTGTGGGGTCAAGCTAAATTACATCAGCAAGGAAGTGGTAACTTTGTATATGCCTTACCCTTTGCTAAAAAAGCCAGTACTTTTACTACCGCCATTTTACATGTTGCCTCCATAAATGAAAAGTTTGTCTACGAATTGGCTTTGAGAACCGACGTTAAGGAATACCTCGTGGCGTATAATACTGACAGTCAAACCTTTTACTGGGAAAATTTACTTGGCTTTCTGGCCGGATTCAATGCTTATGATGAAAATATTTTTGGATTCAGTGACAGCTTTATTTTAGAATGGCTAAGTCAAAACCAGGACACTTACTTAGTCGATGCTGCGGATACTAGAGGCTGTTCAGGTGCAGTATTGAGATACTGCCAAGATAATTATGCCTTAGATGAACGTGGAGACGAACGATCATCACCTTGTGGACCTTCTCAAATAGACGTTGCAATAGTTATTATAGTTTGCGAAAGTCCTACAGGTGGGGGCGGTTCCCCTAATGTGCCAATTATAGGTGATGATGATAATCTTGGCGGGGGCGGTTCCCCTAATGATGGTGGTTCTTCCCCTGGCGGCAGTCCAACTTTTGAAGATCGTTTATGCAATATTGATGCCTCCATTTCTTTTTTTCAGACTTATAATATTCAACCTACTGCTGTACTTCGAGATGCACTTGGTAATATTGCAGGATGCGAGGGAATGAGTCAGGGGGCGTTTAATGAGCAGGCGTTGGAGATTGTGACAACCATACGAGCAGAGCAGATGATGGAGGACTTTAATTTATCAATTTCGGTTGAGGATTTACTAGAGATTATTGGTGAAGATTGTCCTGTAAGTTCCCAAGGTACATTTGAGGAGTGTGTTCTCCAAGTTTTAGAAGAGGAAGAAGAAGAAAGTTCTTTTCCAATTACTGGATGGCTACATTGTAATTCATTTGATTTACAGCCTGCACTTGGTGGTAGTGTCTTAACTGCAGGTATAGATGATTTGAGTTTCATATTTGACTTACCTGATGGAACAATAATAATGAATTACTTATTTGATGCAGATATAAGAATTCCTACACAAGCAGTAAATGGAGAAACATTAGATGCAGATGGAATTAGAGATTGCCTTTCTAGAGCCTTCAATTATGCAGGAAAGATAACTGGTATTACAATATCTGCACAGATAAGTATGGGAGGTTCCATACCAAATCAGGAAGAAGTTGTCAGTATGTTTTTTCAAAATGCAAACAATGCATTTAATAATAATGTTCTTCCTACTTGGTGGGGAATATTGCCCTGCAATCAAATAAACAACTCAACAGCGGCAGGATTCATGTTAAAGCAGGGCAGTTTCTTAACTAATAGAACACAAGCTAATTATACTAACCTTTTTAATTATGCTATTAATTGTTGGTAACAATTATAGATAACCATATATAAAAACTATTTTATCGGTAATTTGTTTTTTTTTAAAGTCATCAACTAGGTTGATTGGATCAAAATTATTAGTATTGATTATCAATTAAATACATGATTTTTATTTGTATACTTTTTTCTACAATTATTATTTATGTTTGAATTATATCTTTAACCTGTCTAAATTTTTAGATAAATCGAATTTTGATGCAATCAACCTAGTCATTAACCTAAATACACAATGTAACCAAAACAACTCTAATAAAAGTTATTGAACATGAAAGATAAATATTACCACCCAAAATCAGAGATTTTTCCAATTAAAGGAACTGGTATTTCCATGAACATCCCTCATGGATTTATAGTGCAGGACAATTCTTTTTATAATGAGAAATATAAGTTTGTTCTATCATTTACGGTTGTAAAAAGAAGCAATACGCAAGAAGATAATGCACAAAAAAAACTAAACCTCAATTTAACTAACCGCCAAAAATTGAAAGATGAATTTTTGTGTAAGTCGGTTAAAAATGAGCTATCTCCTAGGCTTATTGTCATAAAGCAACCTTTCTTTCCTGGAGATAATGATTGCTTTTGGTTTAGTATACCGATTTCATCTGAGAGCCATATAATCAATTTAGGAGGAGTTTTCGATCCAAAATTTTCAGGTGAAATAGATATCGAAGCTATTACTTCAGCAATTGTTCAGGCATTGGAAACCTTGTCGAGGTGAAAGCAAAAATCCGCTAAATATGGATGTATTTAAAATAACTTCTCATACTTAAATAAAAGAATTATGCGATGAATAATATAAAATATATTTTACTTTTATCATTATTTTTAATCTCTGGCTGTATTCATCGTCAAAACACTTTTGACACTTACGAAACCCAGGTTTTGTTAAATGAACGTTACACTTTATTTTTAGATAGTGGAAACGTGAATCCAATAGATACTATAAACGAGAATATTCTCTATCACGTTTATTTTAATAAAGTCAAGGGCGGAGATACTAGTTTATTTGGAAAGTGGACACTGACAGAAGGTAACGGATATAATACAAAAAGGCTTATCATAAAGAAAAACCTCAGTACAGTACATCGTATGTCCATATCTGATTTTAAAAAAACTAATCAATCCATTGTCAATTTAAATAAGCTTTTAGTTGACAATTGACTAAAATAATCCTCAAAACCCACCCCCATACTCCGCCATAAACCGCAACCCCATATCCAGTCCCGTCCGATAATCAATCGTCAGTTTTTCTTCGGTCGCAGAGTACGCCGTGGTCTTTAAATAATCTGGTGGCGCGATCTGAATGATTTGTTCGACGTGTTCTTCGTTGAGAAAATCCAGGGCTTCGTTGTATACGATGTGTTCGCGGGCGAAGAGATCTTTCATCGCGGGATTATTGCGGTTGATAAACTGACCCAACATACCGAAATAGTGCCAGTCAGAACGATAGGTCAAAGGCTGCGAACGGATCACCACCACCTGGTCGGCGCCCAGTTCAACTGCCCGGCGCGCAGGAATCGGATCGGCCCAACCACCATCCATCAGCTTCAGGTCATTCACCCAATAATAGCCTTTGGTCAAAAAAGGAAGTGTACTCGACGCCTTGAGGCAGTCCCGCCAGTTTTGGATCGTGGGCCAAAGATAAACGGGTTTTCCGTCTTCAATATTCGTCGCGACAATTTCTATTTTTTTATGACGGGAAATTTTTTCCAACGCCGGAATATCCAGTGGATACGAACGGTCCGCGTATTCCTGCAGGTAGGCAAGGTTGATGTATCCTTCTTCCGAAAAGATATTTTTCAATCCCATAAATTCGGTATCCGCGATGATCTTTTTGGTAATCTCGTAGGTCGCCTGATAACTCTTACTCAAAAAATAGGTCATCGACATCGACCCGCCGGACACGCCAATGTAGAGATCAAACGGATCAAACTTATTCACCAAAAAGGCGTCCAAAACACCCGCACTAAATACGGTACGCAGAGCACCACCTTCGACAATAAGGGCTTTCATGATATTGCGGTTTGCTATTTGCTTTTCGCTATTGGCTTCTCTCACTCGCACTTTAAAATGCGTTTAAAATAAGCTTTTAGAAAAAACAACAAGTTATAAATATTTCAGCTCAGATTATTAATTAAAAATATCCACGATAACAGAATCACACGCGAGATGGCATTATTAATTATTCATTAACACCATTCTTCATTACCTTAACCATACTCCCAAAATTTACCAACTTAAACCCAATCTGCGCCAGCACAAACACCTGCCCTGTTAAAAATAAAACCAACGATGGAATACCCATTTGATGAATAAATCCGTCCAGCAATCCGTAAAAAAAACTCACCAGAACAAACAGTCCAAAGAGCAGTAAATAAACGCCAAACGTGGTACCGATATTTTTAATTACAAATCTGAATGCTCCCCAAAAGTCCCGGAAAATCAACCGCCGATTATTCGTAATCACCAATACTTTTGCATAATCATGCACCATAAAAAAGAACAGCGCAAAAAATCCATAAAGGAAAAAACAAACTTTGGCCCGAAAAAAAATAGCCGCTTCGCTCGTAAAATAATCCAGCCCTCCGGCAACCGACCAGCTAAAAATGGCAAAAAACAATCCGGCTACACTCAAATGAATCAGCATAAAATAAAAGGACAACCGCAGGAGTCGCCAAAAATATTTGCCACAACCTGTCCAGAAATTGCCCAGCCGATGCAGGTCCGTTTCCATGTTTTTTAAACGAGTTAGAATACCTCCAGTCAGAAAAACGTATAACAGAATAAACAAAATTCCCACCACCATCGTCTGCGTACTCAACAACCTCAAAAACTCCGGATACTGATTCAGAAAATCATTAAACAATGTAAAGTCAAATCCTCCAATCAAACGGTCGGTCGCTTTGGTCATCGCCAGTTTGCCCCCCAAATAATACAACAACGGCACCACCACCAATCCCGCAAAAAGCAGATTGATCAGATACAGCAAACTCCATAATTTTAAATTAAGAGAAGCCAGCCTAAAACCATATTTTAATGCGTTGATTATTTTCATTAAATAAAAATGAATACTGAAAAGTTGCGTGCCGGAAGCTACTCCTGAAGGAGGCTGGGAGGTGGCAATTGGAAAACTTTTCAGTATTTAAATAAAAAAACTAACTCCCTGAAAAACCTGTTGTATCCGCATCGCCCAGCTACTCACGTACGCCCAGATACTACGGGTGTCCGGTACGGTTCTTTTGCTGTTATTCAGAATATTAAGGTCCATGTATATTTTCTGTGAAGGATCAATCTCCACGTATGCAATCCGCACGTCCGTCTCGTAGGTGAGTCCGTGCGTCCGCGCCTTCCCGTCCCATTGTTCCAGCACCTCCGTATCATCCTCAAAATGCACCAGAATCTCTACGGGCAACTGAATTTCTTCCAGGCGTTGTAACACTACTTTTGCCTGATATTTTTTTAAAGGATTTTCTTTTTTTACACGGAGACTATCGTCCCAGATGCCGGCGGAGGCCGTAGCATTTTCATAGTGTTGAATGCTTCCCACGGCGTAGTCACAAGCACCCGTTCCATACAAAACAAAGTGAAAGAACCAGTTCATATTTTCACCAAATTCGTCCCCGTGATTTTCCGCGACTACTTCATTTACTGCGTCAATAAAGTCGTACCGGCAGGGATGTCTGAATTTCCAGCGGTCAAAATAGGTTTTCATAATTTTATCCATTGTTGCTACCCCCACGATTCCTTCCAGCGTTTTTAGCCACGTGGCAGGCTTGGAATAAAAAAGGGCACGGGGAGAACCATTCGGATATTCCCACCCTGCTCTTGTACTTTCTGCCAGATGAATGTTATCCATTCCAACGTAGCGACTTCTAAAAAACTCCATCGCGCCCATCCGTACCCACCGCAAATCGATCACCGAATTTTTGATTCCGTAGGCATCGTCCAGAATCCGGGATTTCCAGTAAGAAGTAAATCCCTCGTCCATCCAGGCTTCTTCAAATTCGTTGGTCGCCACCATCATCATAAAATATTGGTGCACATATTCGTGGATCACAAAGTACTCGGGCGACCGCAACCAATCCGGAAAACCGTACATCCCCGGCGCCGTAACAAGTGTTGGATATTCCATCGCGCCAGCATTAATTCCGTGCAACGGCGGAACGACAATCGTCAGTTTTGGAAACGGATAAGGCATCAGTCTTGCACCGAGATAATCCATCGCATGTTTGGCGGATTCCAGATAACGATCAGTACAACAACTATATTCTGAATTAATGAGTAATTCCAGTTGGACGCCCGAGTGGGTATCTTTGACTACCTCAAAATTTGGCGAAGTGGTCCAGGTAAAATCGATAATATCCTCACCGTAAAAATGATGGGTAGCCGTTCCGTCGGATTGAGTGTCTACCCTCGTGCGCGTGCCCGAAGCGCCGACGATAAAATTGGCCGGAGCATTGATGCTAACCTTGTAATTTCCAAAATTTGCGTAGTACTCGGTGGTCGGATGGTACTGATGACAATTCCACTGGCCAACCTCCGCAAAACGCATTCCGGCGGGTTCGTAAACCCCTATTTTGGGAAACCATTGTGCTTGCAGGTAAAAGTCTTTGCTGTATCCGGTACGAATTTTTATTTTAGGAATTTTAGCGGTCCAGTTTAATTTCAGAATGGTTTTCGCGCGGGGCAGGATCGGTTGAGGCAAGACCAGTTCGACCACCGTCTGATCTTTATCATTATCGTCATCGGGATGAATATACCGGAGTTGGCCGGAGAGGTCTTCTCCGTCTTCTATTTTTATTTTATCAATATTAATCCAGCCCCAGTCGGCTTCGGTCGTATTTTTCAAATCCGGAAAACGCCCTGACCCGTAACTTTCCTGATAAAAAGTAGATCCTGTATTTTTAAAAGCATTTAAATATAAATGAAAAGGAATCGTCCGGATGGTATCGTCGGAAGTATTTTGCCAGTAAATGGTTTGGGTGGCAGTTAACCGGTGAAGTTCTGTGTCCAGTTTTACCGAAATATCATAGCTGGCAATCCGCTCGGACAGTGGCACCTCAAACCAAACATCCTGTGCCGACAGAGATGATCCGACAGAAAATAAATTCACCCAAAACAGTACAAACCAAAATATACGAATAGCATTGTCCACACCAAATTATTATTTGATCTAAAAGAATTCTCCGAGGCTCAGTGTCAAATAAACACGGTAGGAGAACTGATTAACAGATGAGCTTACTCTAAAAACTAGAAAAACGAAAAAATTGAAACATATTTTATAAAGTTATCTGTATATTATCTTCACGATAAAAGATATACACGTTGAAGAATCTCTGCGTTCTCTGCTCCTCTGCGCGAAAATCACTTTTTAGAGTAGACTCAACAATTGATTGCTCTAAATCAATCCTCTCGCTTTCAGTTCCAGATATTTATTAATCGAATTAACCGCCAGTTCTTCCGGTCGCGTCAGAATAGCCTGAATACCAAACTGCTTTAATTGCTGCACCATGGCCGTTTTATCAGCCAGATAATTTCGCGCAATGGTTTGGGTGTAAATGCCTTCCGTATCTGCAACCGTTTCCTCCGAAAATTTCCGGATTTCTGAATTGTCAAAAAATACGACGACCAGCAAATGCAGGGTATTTATTTTTCTTAACACCGGCAGTACTCGTTCCAGTGCGTACGTACTTTCAAAGTTGGTAAACAACAATAAAAGACTCCGGCCTTTGATTAATTTTCTGGAAGCGTGGTACAATAATTCGTAATTGGCTTCTCCGGCTCTTTCTTTTTCCCGGTATAAAGCCGCCATAATTTTATTCAGTTGATTGGCTTTTCTTTCCGCTTTGATTGTAGTCCCCATCACATCTGAAAAACTCAATAACCCGGCGCGGTCATCTTTTTGCAGTACAATATTAGAAATGACCAGCGAGGTATTAATCGCATAATCCATCAGGCTCAATCCGTTGAAAGGCATTCTCATCACCCGGCTTTTATCAATTACACAATATACCTGTTGCGCTCTTTCATCCTGATACGCGTTAACCATCAAGGTGCCGCGGCGACTACTTGCTTTCCAGTTGATACTTCGGTAATCATCTCCCCGTACATAACTTTTAATCTGCTCGAATTCGTAGCTGTGACCAAGCCGGCGGATTTTTTTTATTCCCTTTTGAGTCGTAACCCGGTCAAAAGCCTTGAGTTCCAGTTGTTTCATTTGGATAACCGAAGGATAAACGGGGACGGCGGCCGGTTCGGTAAATTGTATTCGGCGCTGAATTAATCTTATTTCTGAGCTGAGGAATACATTGATGGCGCCAAAAATATATTCTCCCCGTTGCAGCGGTCGTACGTCGTAATGAATCGTCTCATTTTCATTGCTTGCCAGTCGGATGTTGATTTTGAAATCTCTTTTTTGTAACTGCGTGGGTAGCTCATCAATAATTTCGAGTAATAAATTCTGGGTAGAAACATTGGTAATGTCCAGATGAATTTTGTTGGATTCTCCGAGCGATAAAATTTTTGGCGTACGCCGGATGGCACGGATATATTCTTTATTATTAAACAATAACAAAAAATCTACAAATAGTAAAATAATAGCGATTAGTAAAACAGCCTTAATCACCGGAAACAATATTGGCACAAAAAAACTAGCCGCAAATAATCCGGAGATTATTCCAAAGCAGATAAAAAAGCGGTTCGTTAAGAAAAGATTATTCCAAAATTTCATGTGCAATATTTTATCTCGGCACCTCAATTTTTTTAACAATATCATTTACCACGTACTCCTGATCGTAGCCTTCCATCTCGCGCTCCGGTGTCAGAATGACCCGGTGATTCAAAACCGGATAAGCTACGTACTGAATATCATCCGGCGTAACAAAATCACGACCGTTCATTGCGGCAATCGCTTTGGCAGATTTAAGAATAGCCAGCGAAGCACGGGGAGAAGCACCCAAAAATAAGTCTCCATTA
>CAKZUV010000133.1 GCA_937921555.1 uncultured Saprospiraceae bacterium | reverse complement strand
AAATTCGAAAATATTGGATTGACTAAAAAGGCCTGTAAGGACAATACTACGGAGACATTGATCGTCAAATTACTCAACGACAATACGCAAAAACATACAATTACAAAGGATGGCAAACTACTAATGAAAAACGCTGAAACAACCTTACTTTTCAAACCAGCAATCTAAACTGCCTTAGAGCCGGTCGTTTTTATGTCAAAATCCAGAAGCAGATTTTTGAGCTACCAATTCAATTATTTCTCCGTTGAAATTGATGGTAATTACTAAAGTATTTTTTGTCATTTTTTTTGTTTTTAAAAATCAAATATAATTTTTCTCAATCCGACTATCTGGTACCATCCACATGATCCCAACTACTATATAACAAATCATGGCCAGCCAAATATTTACATAGGATAAACCGATTCCCAGAATATAAAGCAGGGGAGATATTTTTCCTTTCCAATCTGTCCCAATGGCTTTTTTTAAAACGAATTCGTCATCGTGTGTTTTGATGATAGTCGTTTGTAAAATAAAGTAGGCTACGGCGCAAAATAAAAGTACTACTCCGTAAGTCGCTACGGGGAGACTTGCTTCGTGGTTTTCACCAATCCAGGAAGTAGTAAAAGGTATAAGTGAAAGCCAAAAAAGTAAATGTAAATTTGCCCAAAGTACTTTACCATTTACCTTTTCGGTAATTTGAAAAAGATGGTGGTGATTGTTCCAATAGATACCAAGATAGACAAAGCTGGCAAGGTAACTTATGAAAATTGGTGTCCTGGAAAGTAAAGAAGATAAGTCGGTTTCTGCTGGTGCCTTTAGCTCCAGAACCATAATGGTAATAATGATGGCTAAAACACCGTCACTAAATGCTTCTAATCTGCTGGTTTTCATAGAGTTTTCAATTTCTGTTTTTCAAGTATTTTTTGAGAATCACCAAAATATATTCCATCAACGGTGGAGCCAGTTTTTAAATAAATTCAGCATAAATGGCATCACGAGAAAAGTCATAAACCCGGAAATTAATACAGCACTGATAATTCCTTTTACAAAAAAATTACGTACTAAAAGGATTGTCCGTGATATTAAAATTAGCGGATTCATCACCCGCCAGGGCACCCTTAATTTCACTTGCCAGCAGGCCGCTTCCTCCACCAAAATGCTGAACTATTTTTAGGTCTGGTTTCAACTTTCCGAGGGTAACTCTTACTTTGTTTTCAGAAATCGGAGGAATACCTCCACCCAGCAATAATAAGTCATAAGCGTTATGTTGACATTTTTCTATCACTTCTTCCTCCTCCATAGTACCTTCTCCATGCCATGCGTCGTTCTTGTTAATTAACCGGACTACGGTCTCCAGAATTTCAGGATTTTTTCCGTAAACTAAAATTTCTATCTTTTTCATATTTAATGGTTTTTATAATGGATCGGTAATTTTTTAATTCTGAGATGGGTGAATGATGAATTTAGCTAGTTCGCCCGTTTGCTGGTTAGCTTCCCTCATTCGTAAAAACGTTAAAGGGAAGCCCACCAGCTTATGCTTAATTTCTCAAATCACCTGTGGCAAAAAGATTTGTCAGACACTTAAATCTTTTTTGTAAATTCTGAAACAGGTTTACGACGGATAGCCGTAGCTACCCGACCGATAAGCAAAGAAGTATGATGAAAAAAGAGACCGCATAAGGTGTTGGTTATTTAGTTCCCGAGGCACTAGTATACAGTGTAGGCTTTATATGTACGAAAACGCAAAGGACACGAAGGAAAAACTTTGTGTCCTTTGTAACTTTGTGGCGAATCAAAGACACGAAAAGTACCTACCAATTTGGTGCCTTCGGCACTAAATCTTCCGTTTCAAAATATCTTCCAGGGCTATCTTCAATTCCGGATGTTGAAAAGTGAATCCTTCGGCTTCTATTTTTTCACTTAGTACATTTGACCCGCTCAGTACGACGTCTGCCATTTCCCCCATCGCAATACGCATCGCAAAGGAGGGAGACGGAACGAGTAAAGCCGATTTATCCAGTGCTTTGGCGGTTATTTCTGTAAATTTTTTATTGGTCACCGGATGTGGCGCCACTCCGTTATAGACGCCTTGCATCTTTTCGTCTTCAATGGCCATGATAAACATCCGGCACAAATCTTCGATATGAATCCAGGAATAAATCTGTTCTCCATTTCCAAAATAAACGCCTAACCAGAAATTAAAAGGCAGTAATAATTTTTCCAATGCTCCTCCTTTGGTAGAGAGTACAATGCCGATACGGATCGTAACGGTTCTCAAACCGGTAGCCGCAACTTCCTCAATCGAATTTTCCCAGGCAACTACACTTTCAGACAGAAAACCATCTTTTCCGGCGGGAGCAGATTCGGGCAGTCGCTCCGTTCCCCGGTCCCCGTAATATCCAATGGCAGAAGCAGAAATATAAGCTTTGACACCAGGATGTTTTGGCAATTCCCGGGCTAATAATTCATTGCCTTTTACCCGGCTTTCGATAATAAGTTTTTTGCGTTCATTCGTCCAGCGTTTATCAGCGATTCCAGCTCCGGCAAAATTGATCACAAAATCCGCCGAAGACAAAGCGGCTTCGTCTATTTCTCCTTTCATGACGTCCCAGACAAACGTTTTGTACTGCGCATCGGGATCGGCGGTACGACTTAGCAGATGAACGGTATGGCCCTGATCTGTGAGCATTTTACTCAGATGACTTCCGATTAATCCTGTTCCTCCGGCAATTAGTATGGTATACATAGTTTTTTATTTGTTGTATGGAAACAGTTTGGGTAATTGAATGTTTAAAACCTCCATAAAATTTCTATCTTGTAGGACCATGTTTAGATTTTCATTTCAATCATTTATTTTGCTGGTAATTCTGTTGTTTTGTATGACTGTACAATGTAAACGGGATAGTTCAGGCGTAGCTACAGATACGGTGCTTATCCGGCTGGCGGCCGAACCGGAACAAGTGGATCCTTTGCTGGCCCGTACGCTGGCAGACCGTCAACTGAATAATCTGCTTTTTCAGACGTTGCTGGATTATGATCCTCAGACGCTGGAACTAATTCCCGTGCTGGCCGAATCATTGCCCGTCGTCGATTCCATTACCGATGGCCGGTGGCAGGGAGGAATGCGTTATCAGTTTTCGATTCGCCCGGATGCCACCTGGGATGATGGCTCACCCGTTACCGCCGCCGACTATATTTTTACTTTTAAAACTTTATTAAACCCCGGCGTCAACGCTGCTCCTTTCCGGATTTATTTTAATTTTTTGAAAGATATTGTTACTGATCCTCTTGATCCTAAAAAATTTACAGTCATCACGGATCGTCCTTATGTAATGGCGTTGGAGGCATTAGGTACCGTCGGCTTATATCCAGCGTATTTTTATGATAAAAACCAGTTAACAAAAAATATTTCCATCAGCGACTTAGCCGATCCGGCGCGGGCGGATTCTATTTATCAGCACAATCAGCAGTTGCAGAATTTTGCGGAAAATTTTAATAATAAAGATGCTCAGGAAATTATTGGCGGTAGCGCTTACCAAATTACGGAGTGGATGGCCAATCAGCGGATCACGCTCACTAAAAAGAAAGATCACTGGACGGAAGCAGTACCCGCTTTGAGCACTATTCCGGATCAACTTATTTTTAAAATCATTCCCGATGTCAATAGTGCAACTAGTCTTTTACAAAGTCAGCAACTGGACGTACTGACGGGAATTCCTCCGGAGCGTTTTGAAGAATTGCAGGAGACACTCAGCGAAGATTATAATTTTTATAAAACACCAAAACTGAGTTACGATTATATTGGTATCAATGGAAACAGAGACTATCTGAGCAATGTCAGGGTACGACGAGCATTGGCGCATTTACTGGATATGGAACTGATTATTGCTGAAATTCTGGACGGTCAGGCTCAGCGTACGATTGGTCCGATCCATCCGTCAAAATCTTATTATCACCAAAATCTGCAACCCATTGATTTTGATATAAAACGTGCGGATTCGTTGCTGAACGAAGCCGGATTCGGAACCAATAAAAAACCACTGCAACTTCGTTATTACTATAATATTAAAAATAAAAAAGCGGCAGAGATTGGTTTGTTACTGGAAAAAGCGGCCCGCAAAATTAATGTTGAAATAATACCAACGGGAATGGAAATCAGAGCACTGTTAACCCATTACCGGCAAAGAGATTATGACCTGGCCTATCTGACCTGGACCACTCCGCCGGGGCTGGACGATTTACGTCAGACGTGGCACAGCTCGGGTAACGTAGCCGGGGGCAGTAACCGTACCGGATTTGGAGATAAAAACGCTGATCGGATCATTGATCAGATCAGAATTTCCTATGATTCAAAAACCCGAAAAGAATTGTATCTTCGTATTCAGGAGATTATCTATCAGCAGCAACCTTATATATTTTTATATACTCCTTACGAAAGAATGGCGATTAACAAACGCTTTTCCATACAACCTACAGTTCGCTTTCCGGGCTATACCATCAGTAAATTAAAAAGATAACCATGACTAAAATTTCTTGTTATTTCCTGCTCATTATTTTTTGTACGCTAAGTTTGTTTTCCTGTCGGACAGATCCGGCAAAGTCGGAAACGACTACGGTAGTAGCCACCGAAGCCGTGGTCAATTCTCGAATTCGTGCTGACCCTACTTCGCTTAATCCGATGATGACTGCACAAGGAATTGACCTTCAAGTGACCTATAATATTTATCAACCTATGATTACTTATGATACTTATGATTTAACGCTCAAACCAGTATTGGCTAAAGAGATGCCTGCGGTAAATTATGTCAAAGAAAACGGGAAGGTCGTAGGTACTACTTATTCGTACGAAATTAAGCCTGATGCCAAATGGGATAATGGTCAACCAGTTTTAGCTTCCGATTATGTTTTTACCGCTAAGGCCATTATGAACCCTAAAATGAGTGGTGATACCAGAGCGTATCGTAGTCTTTTGAGTGCCATTAGTAATATAACGGTCGATCCAAAAAATCCAAAAAAATTTTCCGTAACTGTCTCTCCCTTTAATTTTAGAGGAGAGTCCTATGCGGGAGAATTTCAGATTTTACCAGAATATATTTATGATCCAAAAGGTGTACTTCGCGACGTAGCCATCAACGATTTATTAGACCCGGAAAAAGCAGAAGAACTCGCCAGTTCTGTCACGGCCCTTCAAACTTACGCCGACGAACTTAATACGCCAGAATATAGTCGGGAAAAGATTTCCGGTAGTGGTCCCTACGTTTTAAAAGAGTGGATTACCGATGATAGAATCGTTTTGGAAAAGAAAAAAAACTGGTGGGGAGATAAATACGCAAAAGAAAATGGGATGTTTGAAGCATACCCGCGTCAGATTATTTATCGACCAATTCCCGACGCAACTCCCGCAGTAGCCATGCTGCAAAATGGCACCCTGGATGCTATCTATCAATTACCCAACGTTACTTTTCTGGAATTGAAAGATGATCCAAACATTACTGAAAATTACCACCTACTCAACCCTTCAAATTTACTGGTCAGCTACGTTGGCATCAATAATAATAATCCAAAATTAAATGATAAAAGAGTTCGGCAGGCGCTTGCTTACCTGATGGATATGGACGAAGTTATTAAATCCGTCAAATCAGGAATGGCGGGGAAATTAAGTAGTGTGATTCCATCAGATTTGCCCTACGCTGCTAAAAATTTAAAGCCTTATGATTTTAACGTGGAAAAAGCCAGTCAACTACTGACAGAAGCAGGCTGGAAAGACACTAACAACAATGGGATTGTAGATAAAAAAATTAGTGGGGAATTAGTAGAAATGAAACTGGAGTATATCATTTCCGCCGGTAGTGAAGTAAGTAGTGATATCGCCGTCATCTTTAAAAACGCTGCCCAAAAAGCAGGTGTAGAGATCGATGTACAACCGGGAGAACGGGGAGAAATCATTAAAAAAATTCGTGGTAAAACGTTTGAACTAGCGCCTGCTGCTCTTGGTGCCGACCTTAGTTATTACGATTTATTTGACTACTGGCATACGACCGGTCCCCGAAATTATTTTGGATTTGGAACCGCAGCAACAGATAAAATCATTGAAGAAATTCGATCTACTACGGACGACGATCGCCGGTTCCAATTGTATCAGGAAATACAAGAAATCATGTACGAAGAATCACCGATTATATTCTTGTACCGAACCCAGGACTGCGTAGCGATTCACAAGAGATTTGACAACGCCAAAACGTCAATTGCTTCGCCCGTTTACACCGAAAGAAGATTTATTTTAAAAGAATAATTTTTGTTAAAAAAAACAATCAGAAAACTAGGTTATTTTCTACCCACGCTGGTAGTTGTTTCGCTCGTTGCTTTTTTTCTGAGCAAAGCAGCTCCCGGTGACCCCGTGGCGCATTATGTCCCGCCGATTGACGAACTGCCTGCTTCTTCTTATTCGGTGGGTTATTATGAAAAACAATACATTAAATACTCCCGCGAATTAGGACTGGATTTGCCGCTTTTTTATTTTTCACTGGAATCCGTTGCTTATCCGGACACTTTCCACCGGGTAATTCTGCCGAGGGAAAGAGAGTTACTCGACAAGCTGGTTGGTCAGTATGGCAACTGGCCGGAGGTGCAGGATTATTATCATACCCTGAAAAATCTGGACACCCAATTTTTTCAGTGGCCGGATTCCATCGCACCAGATAGCCGTATAAATTTTCAACGCACAGCGGGACAGCTTTTTTACGCTTACCAGGATACTCCCATCAATAGTTTATTTGATCAGTTAGAAATGGAGTTAGCTACCGTCGGGCAGGAACCTTTTGGGGAGCATGTTTTATCCGTTTTGACACCGGCGCTCGAAGACGCATCGGATGCCTACCAGACCATTAAAAACAAAGCAACTCCAAAAAAACTGACACAACCAACTTTTCGCTGGCACGGAACTAACAATCAGTATCATCATTGGATTACCGGATTTCTGACGGGAGACTTTGGCCGTTCTATCCGTGATCGTCGGCCCGTTTTTGATAAAATAAAAGAAGCAGCCTGGTGGACCCTATCCATCAATATCATGGCCATTTTTTTAGCGTTTGTGGTTTCTATTCCCGTCGGTGTGTATTCGGCCAGCCACGCAGAACAGCGGCCCGACCGGATCATCGGATTTTTGACGTTTATACTCTATTCTATTCCGTCCTTCTGGATGGCAATGTTACTAGTGGTTTTTCTGACAACGCCGCAGTATGGAATGAACTGGTTTGCTTCGGTTGGTCTGGGCGAATTAAGCGCCGAAGCGCCTTTCTGGGATCGTTTTTGGGAAAGATTAAGTCATTTGATTTTACCCGTTTTTTGTGTCACTTACGGAACGGTGGCTTTTATTTCCCGACAGGTGAGAGGAAGTATGCTGGACGTGATTCAAAAAGATTTTATTCGTACAGCTTTGGCCAAAGGGGTTCCCAAGCGGCGCGTCACCTGGCATCATGCTTTTCGTAATGCGTTGTTTCCACTGATTACTTTAATTGCTTTGGTTTTTTCCGCTGCATTGGGAGGTTCTGTAATCGTCGAATTTATTTTTAATATTCCGGGAATGGGCCGGCTGATGTTAGACTCCATTCTAAGTCGCGACTGGCCGGTGGTTTTTATGGTATTGATGATCATAACGGTATTAACAGTCATTGGAAATCTCGTGGCGGATGTGTTATACAATCTGGCGGATCCAAGGACGAAGGGGTGATTGTAGGAGAGAATCGAAGGTTAAAATTTAAAGTAGATGATAGAGAATGCTATTTGCATTTTGCTTTTGGCTATTAGCTTCTTCCTCTTTTTGCCATTCCTAAAAGAATTGAATAGCCAGAAAGTGATCCATAAAACTATAAATCCTACTACACTTCCTGCGGCCCTTTTCCCGCACGGTCCTTAATAATCTCTCCTTTTTCACATAGTGGTAATAAAGTTGCCTCGATAAAATCCTGAACGGGTGCCGCAATATTATCCGGATATAGTAAATGCAGATTGGGTCCTGCGTCCAGACTGAAGTAGACCGGTAATTTGGTATCGTTCCTGAATTCCCGCAATAATTCTATTTGTGCGAGCGTATTGGGACGCATCAAAATATAGGAAGGTTCTGACGTCATCATCAGGGCGTGCAGGGTGAGTGCCTCGTTTTCCGTGATTTGCCCAAAGGCTTCCAGATCACCATTTTTCAAGGCGACCTGTAATTCCGCAAAACGGGTATTGGCCTGGGCGTAGCGATTGTCCGCAAAAATATTTCCTTCCATCAATCCGTGTCCCGCAGAACTGGAAACGCTTTTTTCTCCTTTGCTGACAATTAAAATATCATCGTGGAAATCGTGATAAATTTCGTGCAACTGCTCCCTAAATGGTACTGCGTACAGGTCAGAAGAACCAACTACTTCGGGCGTTTCGCCCCAGACGGCCATCGTATCGTAGACCGACCGGCAGGCACTGCCTGATCCCAGGCGGGCGACGTAAGAGGCCTTTTTGTAAAATTCAGTTTTATCATTCAGGGTGCCGAAAATTTCTTTTTCGACCGTACAAAGACAAAGTGCTAAAGCGCTCATACTGGAAGCGGACGAGGCAATTCCGGCGGAGTGAGGAAAGGAGTTACTGGACTCAACGGAGAATGCTAATTGGGTCAGAAAAGGAAAAATATCGACTATGCTGGTTAGAAATTTTACCAGCTTGGCGCGAAAAGCTTCGTTGGGTTGTCCATCGAATTTAAAATCAAGTTTGATCGTGTCACCCGGCGTTTCTTTGGTGCGATAACTCAGCGTGGTCGTGGTCGCCGCCGTATCCAGCGTAAAACTGATTGAAGGATTACGGGGTAGTTGTCTTCCATATTTTCCCCAGTATTTGATCAGCGCCAGATTGGAAGGGCTGATCCATTGCGTTTTACCGCTCAAAGACTGATTGGCGGTCAGTCGCAGGTCCGAATTAGTATAGTCAAGCATGAATTAATTTTTTCAGGCTCAAATGTACGTAGAAATGGTGATTAATTCTCCTCAATTACTTCGTGGGAAATATTAAAATCTTTTAGAACCGCATCCAGCAGGGGATCGTCACCTACGACATATCCTTTTTTCAAATCATAGCCATTGATTTTTCCCAGTCCCTGCCAAAAACTGGCGCTGACGCCACCCCGTAGATTTTTAATCAGACTGTAAAACGGGGTATCCAGTTCCTTTTCAATCATTTTTATCAGAATATAACCCTGTGTTTTGGTGAGTTTTTTAAGCGGGTCTTTGAATTCCTTTTTAAGCTGTTTGTTCAAACGCTTGATATGCTTTTTCCGCTTCCGCTTTTTCATATTCTGAGTAGTATATTCTACCTCCCGGAAAATTTTTATCGCATCGTTGGCATAAGGATACACCACGGCCGCGTAACGACGATACCGCAAATATTTACGGTAGTCATCCCGATTGTCAAATTTTCGTAAAGAAGAAATGGAAACATCTTCGAGGTCCGCAATAATAATCGTATCATTATCTGTAATCAATGCAGTTACAATCTGCCCGTCTAACTCGATCTTTTCTCTCCGTTCGCTCGTCTGCCCGTTGACAACAGGTGACAATCCGATCAGAAATAATAGGATATATACTAACTGATTTTTCATTAATTGGTGTTTATTTATTTCTTAGACTACCATTTAGTACTAAAATAACGCCAAGGAACTGTTATATATTTGTTAACCAATGTTTTTATGGAAGATGATTTTAAAAAATGGCTTCTGGCCGTTTGCTTTTGGCTATTTGCTGCTCTCGACCGCACACTACTGGACATTTCTCCCAAACAGCATAAACAAAAAAGAATATCACCTTATTTCGTCTTGTTATATAGAGATTTATTGACGAAAATATTAACGATTATATTTCTGCTTGAATTTCCGGTAAAGCGCCTTTTGTTTATTATCCAGGCTAATATCCTTGCCTCTGATAAACGCTTTTTCAATATTAGAAGTTCTCATATCCATAATATCTCCGGTAGAAATAATCAGGGTAGCATCTTTTCCTTTTTCGAGAGTTCCGACGGTTTTATCTATTCCCAAAATGGTCGCCGTACTTTGAGTCATGGCCCGGATCGCTGCTTCTTTTGGCAACCCAAAACCAACTGCCTGTCCCGCCTGAAAAGGCAGATTTCGCTGCTGCCAGTATCCTTCTCCTCCGATGGCGAACAATACGCCAGCATCGTATAAAGCTTTTGGTGTCTTGAATGGTTGATCGATATCATCGTCGTGGTGATAAGGCAGTGATTGAGTGTGATATAAAATAACGGGGATTTTATGGGTAGCCAGCAAATCGGCGGTCCGGTAACTATCCCGTCCTCCGACAATGACGATTTCTACACCATATTCTTTTTTAAATGGAATGGCTGTTGTAATACCCTCTGCGTCATCTACGTGGATAAATAATTTGCCCGATTGATCAAACAAACCACACATCGCCGCCAATTTCAAATTCGTATCCTCGGTGGAAGATTGCTGGCAATATGCTTTGGCCTCCGCCAAAAATTGTTTTATCTCGCTTAGCTGCTCTTCGTATTCTTTGTTTTTAACTCGTCGTGGGTTTCCTTCCTGCCATCCGGTCCAGGTCATCATTGAAGGCCAGTTAAGATGAACACCATCGTCCATTTTATAGGCAGCATCTTCCCAGTTCCATCCGTCGAGTTCCACGATACTGGAAGTTCCGGAAATGATTCCTCCAACCGGCACTACCTGGGCCAGTAAAATTCCATTGGAACGCACGGTAGGGGTCACCTTCGAGTCTGTGTTGTAGGCTATGATGGAGCGTAAATTAGGATTGATACTTCCCACCTCATCCGCATCTCTGGTAGCACGTACGGCACCAATTTCGATCAGCCCAATTTGAGAATTAGGAGCGATCAGTCCTGGATAAATATGCTTTCCGGCAGCGTCAATTTTTTGCCAGTTTTTAGCGTCATCCATCGCTTCGTCTGCTTTTCCAACTACGGTTATTTTTCCATTCTCAAAACCGACAACACTGTTTTCGATAACCGTTCCATTTCCCAAATGCGCGGTGGCTCCGGTAATCATGACCGGCTGCGACTGGTCGGGAGCGGGTGTTTGTTGTCCGAACAGGTTGATCGCAAAGAAAACCGAAATCGTAAAAGTTATAATTATATTTCGCATGTTAATTTATTTTTATTATTTAAATTTTTAAGGAATTGCCATTCCTAATCGTGCATTTCATCCTGATCATCATCACAGTGATAATGACGGTGCATCTTTCCACCAACCGGACGCGTCTTTCCCCCGCCTTTTTTCACTTCCAGCATTTTATTAATCAACCGGGCACGCTCTTGTTGTACTGCTAATTGTTTTGCTTTGTCTTCGTTGCGATCAAAAAACCGGATACCGTCAATAAATGTTTGTTCTGCTTTCGCATAAATGGACATTGGATGTTCCGACCAAACAACAATATCTGCATCTTTTCCAGCTTTAATACTTCCTACTCGGTCATCAATATGTAATAGTTTAGCCGGATTGAGTGTTACAAATTTCCAGGCATCTTCTTCTGACACCTGACCGTACTTAACTGCTTTGGCAGCTTCCTGATTTAACCGGCGGGCCATTTCGGAGTCATCCGAATTAAAAGCAACGGTCACTCCCTGCTCGTGCATCAATGCTCCGTTGTACGGAATAGCATCAATCACCTCATATTTATAAGCCCACCAATCGGAGAAAGAAGAACCACCAGCACCGTGCGCTTTCATTTTATCGGCCACTTTGTAACCTTCCAGAATATGGGTAAAAGTGTTGACTTTAAATCCCATATCGTCCGCCACGTGCATCAGCATATTGATTTCAGATTGTACGTAAGAGTGGCAGGAGATATGCCGTTTCCCGTCCATTATTTCCAGGAGTGTTTCCAGATCCAGATCCTTTCTGAATCCGGGTTGATTGCGTTTTTCCCGGTATTCTTTTGCTCTTGTAAAGGCGTCAACATACACTTGTTCTACGCCCATTCTCGTATCCGGAAAACGATTGTTAGAACTGCTCCGCGACTTCTTGACATTTTCTCCCAGCGCAAATTTTATAAAGCCGGGACTATTTTCCATTTTCATTTCTTCGGGCGCATATCCCCAGCGCAATTTTATGATAGCAGATTTTCCACCAATGGGATTACAAGATCCGTGCAGTAGTTGTGAAGTTGTAACACCTCCGGCCAGTTGTCGATAGATATTGATGTCTTCTGAGTTCACAACATCCCCGATACTTACCTCGGCGGTACTCGCCTGTGTACATTCGTTGACACCCCGGGAGATTGCGATATGAGAATGTTCGTCGATGACGCCACAGGTAACGTGTTTTCCAGTCCCATCAATGATTGTGGCTCCGGCAGCCGGTAAAGATTCCCCGACCGCTTTTATTTTTCCATTAGAAAACAACACATCCGCATTTTCCAGAATACCATCCGCTTCGTTGGTCCAAACGGTCGCATTGCGGATCAATACAGTTTCTGCCGTCGGGAGTTTTTCATTACCATAAGCCATAAAAGGATAAATGACAGCGCCCATTTCTGAATCTGCGTCAGTTTTCTCTTTTTTCTTTTTTCCTTTTTTCTTTTCCTCTTTTTCCAGATCGCCATTTTTAACGGCAGTCCATTTGGCCCAGCTACCATCCCGGTTAGTACCATTACCCGACCAAAGATCTTTTGAGAGCACCCCCGTCAGACTTATTCTTTCGTTGGCTTCCGCATCCGGTTGAAAAGACAAATTGATGATGTTGTTTTGAATACTGGATTTTACTTTTACATCCGTGGTATCATTGATAACAATTTTCATGGTCGCATCATCTTCCGCTTCGAGCTGGTAGGTTTTATCACCTACTTTCAGATCATATTTTCCGGCTACTTCGGGAGCGTTGGGATTGGAAAAAATAAAAGGTTTTCCCTGAATCCAGTGGTGATGAATTTTTGTCTCTTCCGCAAAAATCTCATCAGAGGCAATAAAAAAGTTGGCCAGTTTTCCCTTTTCCAAACTTCCTACCTGATCATAAATATTCAGGGCCTTCGCGGGAGATTGCGTAAGCGCTTTGAGTGCCTGCTCTTCGGTCAATCCTGAATCTATAGCTTTGCGAATATTTTTCAGAAAAGATTTTTTGTCTTTTAAGCCGTGACTGGTCAGGATAATATTTACGCCGTTTTTGGCCAGAACGCCCGGATTGGTCGGTGCCAGTTCCCAGTGTTTCATATCCCCTAATTCTACCCGGATAGCATCGTAGGGCGCCTCCACGTCGAAGGCATCCGGAAAGTTTAAATTAAGAATAAAAGTGTTTCCCGATTTTTTAATTTTTTCCAGCCGTTGGTATTCGTCACCATTTCCATAAATAATATAATTATAGTTGTGGGCTTTTCCAAGATTAATCGCCCGTAAGCTTTCAAGAATTTCTCTGGTTTCAAAAATCTGGGGCAGCGACTGAACGTCGTTCCAGGCGGCGAGCGAAAGATTGGTTTCTTCTTTCTGATTCTTATACCATTCTCCGTCCAGATAAGTCTGCCGGAACAAGGCAATTCCCCCCATCAGTGAGCCAGGGTAACTTTGGGTAGAAGTCCCTTTCTTAAAAGAGAGATGATGCGCAGCACGTTCCTGCAGGATCAATTTATGGGGGCGATCTTCTCCGAGGGTGATCACCGTCGCTGTTCCACGGGACATTCCGTCCATGCGGTGAGCCGAAACGGCACCAAAACCAATTTTCCGGTAAGCTCCGGCGGATTTTTTATCTACCGTAAAATGTTCGTGGGCCTGAAATTCAGGTTGCAACGCCTGATTCCACATGTACGCTCCCGACTTGTTGGAAATCATTTGTTGATTTCTTGAACGACCTGGTCCACGGCTTTGTCTTTCTGCTTTCGGCACACCATAATCACTATAAATATCAATAAAGGAAGGATAGATATGTTTTCCCTTCAGATCGATAGTGACTACCCCTTGAGGAACCGTTATGCCGGCGCCTACGGCTTCTACTTTGCCTTTTTGGATGATTAAAGTTGCGTTTTCGATTTTACGATCAAAACTGGTATGAATGGTTGCGTTGGTAAAAGCATAAGCTCCGTCCCGCTCATCATATACACCATTGCGGGGGAAGGTCTGCTGGCTAATCAACTGAGCTGCCATCAGCAATAGCAGCATAGAGAGGAAGTATTGTTTTTTCATAAAAAAAAAAATTAAGCTTGGACATAAACGAGGTATTTTTCCTCAAAAAATTCTTCTTTAAAATAATCACTCAGTGGGTAGGTTTCGACGTAGGTCCCTTTACCAAGTGCGGCAATTTCTGCGTTGATTCGTCCTCCTTTGAGTGCGATTAATCCATTGGGGACAGGATGTACATCTTTTTGGTGAATCAGTCTCTGGCTCCAGGGTTTGAGTTTGTCGAGCGTAGCGACAGCCCGAGTGACCACAAAATCAAATCGCATTTTCAGTTCTTCGGCCCGGGCCTGTATTCCCTGCGCATTTTCAAGTCCGATTGCCTGAATGACCTCATTCACGACCGTGATCTTTTTTCTGGTTCCGTCAATCAGGGTAAACTGAACATTTGGAAATAAAATAGCGAGAGGAATTCCGGGAAAACCACCGCCTGTTCCGAGATCTACTATTTTAGATCCGGTTCTAAATTTAATAAATTTAGCGATAGCGAGCGAATGTAAGATATGTCTTTCGTAGAGATTTTCAATATCCTTACGGGAAATAACGTTGATTTTGCTATTCCAGTCGGTGTACAAATCCTCTAATTGGGTGAATTGCTGTATCTGTTTTTCAGTAAGTTTGGGGAAATATTCCCTGATAATTTCCATAGAATGTGTTTTGAATGCTGTTGGCTGTTGCTCCACTCGACCCTAAGAGGAATGTTAGATAAATAAAGTTTACGGAAGATATTTTTTGGCTTCGCGAATAGTCAAGGCCGATAAATCATTATTTTTATTAAGAAAATTGAGTACACTTTTAGGATGCTCTTTGCTGTGATCACGCAATGCCCAGCCGGCTGCTTTTTGAATAAAAAACTCCGGAGAATTTTTTAATTCTAAAATATACTGATAGAGTAATGCTTCATCAGTTGGAAATTTTTTATACCGTTGAAAAATAATGGCCACTCTTTGCAGCCAGATATTTTTACTATCCATCCAGCGTCTCGTCACGGTTTTTATTTGCTCCGGAAATCTGGTAAAATGAATACTCACCATTTTTGAAATCCAGTCTACCGAATCCCACCACGAATTGGTGACAATCATCTCTTCCAAGAAATCAGAAAAATCAACCGGTTGTTTTTTGATCTGTTTTTCTACCATTAATATTCCAAAATAATGAACCTCCCGGTATTCATTTTCAAAACAAAGCCGGACAAAATCGATCAACCCCTGATCGGTAAATTTACCGTAGTTTTTGAATAATTCACTAAATATCGGTTTTGTTTGTGGGGCTGTCACTCCGTAAAACGGAAATTTGTTGCGCATGTAGGCGCTTTGCTTTTCAGCCACCTCGTGTATCCCCGCCTCGGACAAACTCGTGGTGACTTTTTTTAAATAATAAGCGGGCGTTATTTCTTTGGTCAAAATCAGGATCGGTTTTTCAGCGTAGGATCCGCAGTATGCTTGTCGGCTAATAATTTTCTGATGCCATTGGTACGAAGTATTTCGGCTCGTATGATGGTATCAATATCTTTTTTGTATTGATCCCAGTCGTCGTTGATAATAACATAATCATACGCCCACGCAAACTGAACTTGCTCTTTGAGCATGGCTATTCGGGCATCGAGATTGTCTTCTTTGTAGCGTTTGTTGATCCGGTCCAGCAGGGTCTGCACATCAGGTGGCATGATAAATACAGAAATGACTCTGTGGTCACTGACGGCTTTTACCCGGAACATGCCTTTGTAGTCCAGCTCTACTACCAGATGTTTGTGGTGTTCGTCCTGGATGAGGCTGCGCGGTGATCCGTACATATAGTCTCCGTAGGTACGGGTATATTCGAAGATTCCTCCGCTGCTGATGAGTTCGTCAAAGGTGGTCTGATCGATGTAGTTGTAGTCTTTACCGGGTACTTCTTTGGGTCTCGGCGCGCGGGTGGTGTAGGTGGGGATGTGTTTGATTTGATCTCCAAAATGTTCTACGGCGTAGTCCATAAAGGTTCCTTTTCCCGAACCGCTGGGTCCACAAATTACGAAGAGGATATTTTTTCGGGTGTCCAATTGCTGTGGCATTCCTTTTTTTTACAAAAATAGGGATTTTACTGGTACTTCAATGCCGGGGGGTGTCATTTTTGATTGTGGGGGTTTTTATCATTTTTTACGCGATGAACGGGGCGGAAATTTCCGCCCCTACCCATATGTCGTCCCTACGGGACTTGTTGTGTGGCGTTCTTGCGGGACTTGGTTTATTGGGGAGCTTGGAAGAGGTAGCGTTTGTTGTAGTCTATTTCGTTTTCTTCTAGGGCTTCTATGTATTCTTCTAGGAAGGTTTGCTTTTGATGGTGTTGTTCCTGGTTTTGGATGTACTTGATGACATTGGGTACTTGGTCTTTTGCGTAGGAGAAGGCGCCAAATCCTCCTTGCCAGGCGAAAGGGCTGTCGGATAGCTTGTTTTCGTTTATCCATTTTGAGGAATGGGCTTTTACATTTTTTATGAGGACAGAGAGGGATTGGGTGGGGCGCATTCCGATGAGGATATGGATATGGTCGGGCATTCCATTGATTTGTAATACTTTGTGATCGTAATCTTGTATGATACCGGTTATGTATTTATAGAGGGTATTTTTCCATTTTCGGTCAATGAGGGCTTGCCGGTACTTGACGGCGAATACGATTTGAAGATGGACTTGGGTGTATGTGTTTGGCATGGTTTGTTTTTTTGTGAAATGATTTTTTGATTTTATTTTTTGATTCAATGATTTTGAATGATTTTTTCGCACCTTCGGTGCTACCCGTATGTTGTCCCTACGGGACTTACGGGACTTACGGGACTTTTAGGACTTGGTGGCCTACGGTGCAGGAGAGGCAGGCTTTTTGGTCGCAGAAGTTGTTTTTTAGTTCTAATAGGGCTTGGGTTTGGTAGGCGGAGGTTGGTTTTATGCCTAGTTCTTTCCAGCGGGTGATGATTTTGTTTTTTTCTGCGGGGACTTGTTCCAGTAATTTCAGGGCGTGGTCTTTATAGCGTTGTTCGCCTTTTTTCTTTCCATAGATGAATAAAAATGGGGCGATGGTATTGATGATCAACAGATGGATGGTTGATTTGCCCATCGATTTTTTTCGTTTTACTGTGGCTTTGTCAAAGAGATAATGGGTTTGCCAATAGGCGGAAACATTGAGATCAAACATATTTTCTATTTCCCTGACATTGGTCGCTGCTAATGATTTTGAAAATAAATGCCGGGACTTGAAAATCAAAACTGCTAACTGAGCAATCCGAATGGTTGGGAAATTTGCGGGACGCAGGCGCAGCATCTTCCAGGAAGCGACGTGAATGGGTTCCAGGCCGTATTTTTTCTGAAAAAACTGATATTCCTTTTTTAATTTATTGGGATAGGCATCCACAAAATCTCTTTCCAGCATTCCCGCTTGTCCAAATAGAAGCGCTTCGATATGTAACAGCCGGTCCTGGTGTTTTGCGAGAAGATTCAACGGGATAATCCGTGCCAACCATTCAAACGGTTCGGCGTTTACTTTTGTACCGAAATTTCGGCAGAGTAACTGAAAAAAACACGTCTCCCAATCATTTTGAGTAGCCGCCAGCCGTTCGGCAATGTAGGCAGTTTTGCGTTGGAGTCGTTCTACCAAAAGCCGGTCCAGCCAGAGCGCCAATTGTATTTCTGAAACTTTATGAAACAAATGCTGGCAGGGAATCCAGGATTCATTGTTGATAATTTTCAGATAGGTTTTTGATAAATTGGGAGGAATGCGCGAGCGAAGTTCCAGACAAGGTATACGGCTTTTATTTCGGTGATAAATAATTTCATCTTCTACCAGTACGACGTGCAAAATGACATTCTGATAGGCCGGATCAAACTGATGTTTGTGCTTGATCCATTCGGAGGAACGCAGGTGCATTTCGACATTTCCCATCAACAAAATTCCGCCAATCTTTATTTTTGCATCTAAAAAATCCGGACCAGCATTGGTGTTGTGCCGGCCTGCGTCAATGATCTCAATGGTCTCTCCCTGGGTCGTTTTTAAGTCGTGGAGATATATTTTTTTTACCCGCCAGAGGTATTGAATAAAATCTTCTTTTAGGGTAGCATAGGGATCTTCTCTGAGCAGGGAACTATATTGTAAAAAGGGAGCAACATCGCTCGGATCGAATCTTCCGGGACGGGGAGAAGGGGAATTCTGTAACATGATTTCTATAAATAAGGTCAAAAATTAAATGTAGAAGTGTGTAAAACTTCCATCTGTCCTTACTTAGATGCCCGAACCGGTCAAATTCCATAAAAATTTCTAATCTTTTTTTCTTTTCAGGATTTTAAAGGTGTAATCGTGTTCGTTTTTTTCGTCCGCTTTGTGTTTGGTTTCTTCGATCAGGGTCCACGCTTCGGGATTTATTTCCGGAAAAAAAATATCGCCTTCCACTTCCAGATCGACTTCCGTCAGATAAATCCGGTCTACGTGCGGCAGTGCGATTTCATAGATTTGTCCACCACCGATGATAAAGACTTCTTCCTCGCCGTTGTCTTCTGCCAGCTGCACGGCTTCGGCCACGTTGTGCGTAACCAAACATCCCGTAGCGATAAAAAACGGATTGCGGGTGACGACTACATTCGTTCGCTTCGGTAAGGGACGACCGATGGATTCGTAGCATTTACGTCCCATGACGATGTGGTGGCCCGTGGTTATTTTTTTAAAATATTTTAAATCTGCCGGTAGGTACCAGGGGATATCGTTGTCTTTTCCGATGACGTTATTTTTGGCGACTGCCACGATGGTGGAGATGGTCATATAAATATTATCTTTTTGTTTTTTTTGGAATCGGATAGGCAGAAAGGCAGTTGCCATTTTTTGCCGGCAATTGCCGTTTTATGCAATATTATGGGGTACCTTCTTTTGCATATTTAAATAATTCTTTTGCATATTTCATTACATAGGATGGTATTTTGTTGACCTTTCTTTTGTCAAACTCTACATCCACAAAATTGGTAAAAGGACGTAACGAATTTAGTTTCATTTCTTTGATCTCTCCAAGACTTCTATACTTTGCAGGTTCAAATTTGATGTTCTCGTGGTAATCAGAAATTAGTTTCTCCAATCTATTATTTCCTCTTTGCTTGAAAGTCTCTTGGTACAAAATCATTGTGTCAATATTCAAGACTATAATTTGTTGGACGTTCGAAATGTCGAATTCCGCTTTTATCTTGGATAATTCGAATTTAAACCAATTGGAAATTAACTCATTGACGGAAAGTGAATCAAACTGCCTATCATGAATAACAAGAATTGGATAAATTTTTATGTTCTTAGGGATATATCCTTTATCACATTTATCATAGTAAACCGTAAGAATTCTTTTGATATTTTCGATTAATTGTAGAACTCCTTTTTGCTCAATTTTATCACCTTTCTCTATCTTGTAAAACTTTTCACTTAATGCCTTTTTTAGGATTGGATAATCTCTTGATTGTTTTTCCTCACCTTTAAGGACAACATCTTTACTTTCAAAAAGAAACACTTTGTTCTTAAATCTGACATAGTAATCAGGTTCTGCTGAATATCCCTTTGCTAAAAAATCATCCCCAGAAAGGTGTATCCAATTCTTCTTTGGAAATGAATTTCGCAAAATGTTATACAATAGCGTTCTTTCTGAAAAATTATCACAATGGTCTGACCTAAAATTTTTTATTTGCTCTTCTTTACTGACTTCTTCATTTATTTGTAGACTAAATTGAAATTGAATACTCTTAAAAAGTTTTTCAACCAAGAATAACTTGTTTAAGATTCTATAATGTCCTTCATCAATTTTCAAGATTGGATTACTGCGTAAAGTAATGAAATCTGAAAGTCTAAAATCGTTCTCATCATTTATAGTAAAAGAATCAAAAAACTTACAATTCATTTCATAGTTTTCATCTTTGGCTATTGTGTAATCAAAAAATGATTTTTCTTCTTTCTGGATAATGGGGAAAATAATTGCTAAATATTTTTTTATCCAATCTTCCCATGAATCGCTATTATATTTGGATAGGAAAAGTTCCAGATGAGGATTAAGCTCTTTTCTGCTCTTCAAGTATTTAAAAAATTCTATTGATTTAATTAACTGAATTATCATCAACTCTGACAAATTGTAATTAGTCAAATCGGAATCATGAAAATTCATCGCTAAAAATAATCCAAGCATCCTTTCATCCTTTTCTTCATCAGGTCGAAGATTATTGTGACCTTTTTCTTCAATTATATCTTGCTCAGAGTTTAGTAATAAATATGCCTTAAATAAATTAATTTCAGATTCAGCATCTGACTTTGTTCTGTTTTCATCGAAACTTGATTGCATTACAAATTCCATTAGTTTAAGGCTACTAATTATGTTTGCAATCGAATCTTTGCTATTTAATTTACTTAATAATTCTGCTCGTAATTCTTTGTTTTCATCACAAAACCAAACACTAACCATGTCTTTGGGTTGATGGTACTTATGATTTGGATTTGCCACATTTACTAAGAAGGATATTGCTTTATAAATATCTTCTTTGCTAATCCCTTTTAGATATTCTTGGAAGTCTAACGGTTCATCGTTAAACAAATCTTTATATCTTAATCTTTTTCCAATTTGTACACTCATTTATTTTTTCTTTATTTGCCCGCACCTACGGATTATCCGCAATCAAATCAGCATCCCTCATTTCGTTTTCCATTGCTATCCGGTCTTCCGCAATGTCTCCCTTCAAATATTTTTCAATCATCAGACTGGCAATAGGTGCGGCGTAGCTGGCCCCCCATATTCCGTGTTCAACGTATACCGCAATCGCGATTTTCGGATTATCTTTGGGTGCAAAAGCAAAAAATACAGAATGGTCTTTTCCGTGTGGATTCTGGGAGGTTCCCGTCTTTCCGCAAATTTCAATATCCGGAATATTTACCAATGCCGCCGTCCCCGTACGGACCACCCGGCGCATTCCATCCACAATGGCAGGATAGTAAGAAGGACTAACAGGTACTTGTTTTTTTTCGCGAAAGCGAGGTGCGATTTGTACCGATGCCGGACGAAAACCACGAACCAGGTGAGGCACGTAATAGTAACCGCGATTGGCGATGATTGCTGACAGATTGGCCATCTGTAAGGTGGTCATTTGAATTTCTCCCTGCCCGATACCAACGGACATGATCGTCGGAGATTTCCAGCTTCCTTTGTCTTTTGGATAAAGCCGGTCGTAGTAATCGGTGGTGGGCACGTTGCCGTCAGACTCGTTTGGGAGATCGATTCCCAGGGGTTGTCCCAACCCGAATTGGTAACAATAATCCACGAAAGCATCCAGTCCGGGTTCGGGATTATAGAAACCGTTTTGATCTACCAGTTTTCTGAATTCCTGAAAAAAGTAGGTATTACAAGAATGCTCTAACGCAATTTCTACATTATACGGAGCTGCATGGTTATGGCACCCACGTACCGTACCATTGTAAAGATAGCCACCGCTACAGGCGTGTCCGGTATTTGCGGTCATCGTCCCCTCTTCCATTCCAGCAAGAGCCACCAGTGTTTTAAAAATAGACCCCGGCGGATATTCTGCCATAATAGAGCGATCCAGAAAAGGTTTGAGAGAATCCTGCAACAGATAGCTGTATGCTTTTCCCCGGTCCCGGTTAATTGTCAGCAAATTCGGATCATAGGCGGGCGCACTCACCATTGCCAGGACTTCCCCCGTTTTAGGTTCGATGGCCACGATGCTGCCTTTTTTATTTTTTAACAGGGATTCTCCGTAGGCTTGCAAATCAATGTCAAGTGAACTGATTAGATCCAGTCCTGAAACGGCCGCCGAATCCTGCGCACCTCCTTTAAATGGTCCCACGCTCCGGCCTAAATTATCTTTTAAGATAAATTTTGTTCCTTTTCTGCCCCTCAATTCTTCTTCGTAATAAGCTTCTAATCCAGTAGAACCGATATAATCCCCTCCCTGATATTTTCCATCAGAGGCTTTAATTTGTTCGCTGTTTACTTCACTGAGGTAACCGAGAACGTGGGCAGCATTCTGATGAGGATAGCCGCGAACGTTTCTTAATTGTAAAGAGAATCCGGGGAATTTATAGAGTACCTCCTGCAAAGCTGCGCAGGTCCGTGCGGAGATTTTTGACATAAAAACAAAAGGTACCGACTGTGAATACCGGACGCTCCGAAAATTAGGTTTGATATTTTTTTCAAAAGTTTTACGGTCTATATTCAGAATCTGACAAAGATGCATCGTGTCCATTCCCGGATCAAGTTGTTTGTAAACAACCTTGAGATCATAGATCGCATTGTTGATAACCAGTAGTTTTCCGTTGCGGTCATAGATAAGACCCCGGGAAGGATAAAGCGTGTATTTGTTTACCGTTGTAGCCTGTGCCCTTTCCCGATATTCCGGATCAATCACCTGAATATTTAGTGCACTCAGCACCAGGAGAACAGCAGCCATGATGAAAACACCCTGGATAATCCTGCTCCGGCTTTTGTACATATCTTTGGTGGCCATTTATTCTTTTGGATTAAATAAATACTGATAAACGATGATGAACAGCATAGACAGTATGAAACTGAATACGGTTCTGATAAAAATCTCATTAAAATAAACTGGTGTAAATATTTCCAGTGAGAAATATACTAAGATATGAAAAAACATAAAGCTGGCAGCATATTTAAAAAAGAAGTTGATGCCATAATTTGATTTTGTCGGACTGGCATTTACTTCATAACCTCCCCGTGGTTCCAGAATATTCAAAATCGCGGACCGGATAAACGCCGAAAAAACACTTGCACCCGCGTGTACGCCCGGTGAGTTGTAAGGCATGTCAATGGTTATTCCAATTAAAAAACCAAGTAAAACAACCAGCACCGTGGGAGTACGGATAGGTAACAACAGAATGAAAACCGGATAAATAAAAATATTAAAATAAGTAAATCCGTTGGTATCCAGATCAATACCTTTAAAGATCAGTATCTGAGCCAGTACTAAAGCGATAAAACGAAACGAATTTTTGATAATTGTGCTATTCACTGCTGGCCTCCTCTTCTAGTTTTTCTATTTCGCCTTTCATTAAATTATTAACCACATAAACGTATTGTACGTTGCTCAGGTCATTAATCAGATTGGCAGCAATCGTATGAAAATTACTCCCCGGATCCTGCCAGAAAGTATCTACAATTCCTACGGGAATTCCAGCTGGGAAAAGGGCAGAATAGGTACTGGTCTCAATGGTATCTCTTGTCCGGATTTCTGCGTGTTTGGGAACATCTATAAAATTAATCACCTTGGGATTGCTTGGTTGCCACGAAAGAAATCCATGGTAATGATTACGACGAATAGCCGCCGGAACTCTGATGCCTTGATGCAACAGCGCCATGACCACACTATAATTTTCGGATACATTGGTGACAATGCCGACGATACCACCTCCCGGATTTGAATCAATCACGCCCATGTGCGGCCGGATACCGTGCTTGCTACCCCGGTCGATCGTAAATGTATTATTGTGCAAATGAATGGTACTATTCACCACCCTGGCCGCAATGTAAGTGTACTGTTGTTGTTTTTCGACGTCCTTAACCGAGTCCAGCAGGATGGTCTGAACAAACTGAGCGTTATTCAGGCGGGCCTTTAAGCGGGCATTATCGGCAGCAAGACTGTCCGCGGATTCTGACAGGTTATAATATTGAGAAATATCACTTCTGAAGTTGAGGAGAGATCCCGAGATGATATTGGAAGAATTGAGCCAGATTTCTTTTTGTTGCTGATTATAGTTGACCACCAGATAAAGGCAGATTGCCTCCAGCAGGAAAAAGAGACCAACTCCACCATATTGAATCAGAAAAAGAACCAGACTCCGCACATCAAGACGTTTTTAGGTTTGATAGTTGATTTAGAATTGACTGCAAAAGTTTTTACTAAACACTTTTCCGATCAATCAAGAACGAAAATTTATCCGTATTTTTTAAAGCGATGCCCGTCCCTCTCACTACGGCCCGCAGCGGATCTTCGGCAATTACTACCGGGAGTTTTGTCTTGGTAGAAATTCTTTTGTCCAGTCCGCGCAATAAAGCACCACCTCCTGTCAGGTAAAGTCCTGTCTTGTAAATATCAGAAGCCAACTCGGGAGGAGTCGTTTCCAGTGCCTTGAGGATCGCATCTTCCACCTTGGAGATGGATTTGTCCAGTGCGTGGGCAACTTCCTGATACGTTATGGTAATTTGTTTGGGAATACCCGTCATCAGATCCCGTCCGTTAACCGCATAATCTTCGGGTGGATTATCCAGTTCCGGCAAAGCCGATCCAACGTGAATTTTTATCTGCTCAGCGGTACGTTCTCCGATCAGGATATTGTGTTGCCGCTTCATATAATTCATAATATCCGCGGTAAATTCGTCTCCAGCCGTCCGGATAGACTGATCACAAACAATCCCGGAAAGTGCAATGACGGCAATCTCCGTTGTTCCTCCTCCTATATCAATAATCATATTTCCGATGGGCTCTTCCACGTCCAGTCCTATTCCCAGGGCAGCGGCCATTGGCTCGTGGATCAGGTATGTTTCTTTGGAGTCAACGTGATCGGCAGAATCAAAAACAGCTCTTTTTTCAACTTCCGTAATTCCGGATGGAATACAGATAACCATTTTCATGTGGGTGAAAAACTTTCTTTTGTTTCCCATCATATTGATCATTCCCTCAATCATACTCTCCGCTGCCTGAAAATCTGCAATTACACCATCTTTGAGCGGGCGAACCGTTTTTATATTTTCGTGGGTTTTTTCGTGCATCTGCATCGCTTTCATCCCCACGGCAATGGTCTCACCGGTACGACGATTAATGGCGACGATGGAGGGTTCGTCGATTACTATTTTCCCATCCTGAATGATAAGCGTATTGGCCGTTCCCAGATCAATCGCTATTTCCTGTGTAAAAAAGCTGAATAGTTTCATTAAAAGTCTTCCCTATTTATGAGCGTTTGTGTTGATAGTCTGTTTATAGTGGGGCGCGGAAGCGGCAACCGGAAATATATTTTGATGCTTAATCAAAACCCGGCCAGACACTTCTATATATATTAAAAAGATATATAATATGAAAGTGTTTCCATTTACTTTTGCAAAAGAAAACAAATTTTGTCTAAATTAATAAATTATTGGCAGCTTATAATGAGAAGTTGTTTAAAACTGCTGTTTTCCTACTGCCAATTCCCAAAAATCTTCTTTCCGAAAATATTTTTGCGCCAAATCCCTCAGTTCCTGTGGTGAAATTCGCTGAATGGTTTTTACCAAATTTTCAAAATGGTTTTCTGGTATTCCCTCGGAGACCGTTTCTTTTACCACGTTGATAATATTGAGTGGTCCGTCCAGCATGGTCAGCAAACTTCCCAGCAAGTAATTGCGCACCATCAGCAGTTCTTTTTCGCTAACCAGATCGTTTTGTAAAACCTCCATTTCGTGGTAAATCTCTGCCACCGTTTTTTGGGTCAGATCGTTGCTGACCTCTGTTCCTACGTAAAAATATCCGTCGAACATCATCGTATCCATCGAAGAAAAAATATTGTAAGTGTATCCTTTTTTTTCGCGAATATTTTCCATTAATCTGGAACCAAAATAACCTCCAAAAATCGTGTTGAGTACATACATGCCGTGGAAGTCCGGGTGTGCCCGGTTGAACAATCTGCGGCCGATTCGCACCGCCGTCTGAATAGTATCCGAATGGTGTAAATGCTCTTTTCTGACGGTCGCAGGTAGTGCCGGAAAAATACTTTCTTCTCTCTTTTTTCCTGGGGGAATATCTCCCAGATAGCGATCCACTTTTTTCAGTACCTGATCATCAATTTTACCACTTAAAAATATCATTGTATTGCCGGCAACCATATTTTTTTGATGGTGGTGAATCAGGTCTTTTCGCTCCAGCTGACTATAAAGTGGTGCCTCACTGTTATATCCGTAAGGATGCGCTTTCCCAAAAATATTCTCCGTTATCTTCCGGTAAGCAACTATGTCATTTTTGGAGAGATCGATTTTCAGACGCTGACGACTGTTCGCAATCAGGGCGTCCATTTCTTCCTGTGGAAAACTGGGGGCACAGATTATTTCTCCCAACAGTGGCAGCAGTGCGTCCAGATGTTTACGAAGGCTGTAAAAAGTAATATTGGTCGTGTCCAGGTTGACCGGAACACTGATTGTTCCCCCGTAAAAATCTATTTGCTCCGCTATTTCGGAAGCCGACTTGTCCGTTGTACCTTCTTTGAGTAGCCGGGACGTAGTGCGGGCGACCAGTTTTTTATCTTCAAAAGGCCGGCCGGAAAAAAAGACGACTTCTATTTTGACAATATCCTGTGTTCCCATGTTGATGGTATATACCGGAATATCATTTCTCAGGTAAGAAACTACTGGTTTTGGTAATACCAGATTATCAGCCGCCTTAATAGGTGGTGGTGTTTTTCGGTCGAGCATATATTGGTTGAATAGCGTAAAATCAAAGCGCAAAATTACAATAAGGAACGTTAATATAGTAGCAAACGATAAATAACCTGACCACCTTACCCGTTGCCAGGGTATTTTATCCACAATGTGTTGGTATTTTGAATGTAAAAAAGTAAGGAATTAGCCGTATTTTTGTCCTTCACAATAAAATCATACAGCGCAAATGAAATTTAGTGTATCCTCTTCCGACCTACTAAAGCATTTACAGGTTGCCAACGGAGCAATCGGTTCTAACCCAGTATTACCTATTCTGGAAGATTTTCTTTTTACTATTGAAAATAAAAAACTAACGATCTCAGCCACGGACCTGGAAACTTCTATCCGTACCACGATCGATGTAAACGCTGACAAAGACGGGGTCGTGGCGATTCCTGCCAGAATATTACTCGATACATTGAAAGAATTGCCGCAACAGCCCATCACTTTTGAGGTGAACGAAGAAAACTTTGGCATTCAGATAACCTCGCATTATGGAAAATATAAACTGGCCGGAGAAGATGGTGGTGACTATCCCAATATTCCGGAACCGGAAGAAGTAGATACCGTGAACGTGTCTTCCGAAAAACTGGCCAAGGCAATTAATAAAACACTTTTTGCTACCAGCTCCGACGAGTTACGTCCCGCGATGACGGGCGTTTACGTGCAAGTAGATTTTAGCAAAATGATTTTTGTGGCAACGGATGCCCACAAACTGGTAAAGTTTGATTTTGAAGAAGCGAAAGGAGAGGTGTCTACCAGTTTTATTATTCCTAAAAAAGCACTGACACTGTTAAAAAATGCGCTTTCTGCCAAAGAGAGTACCGTTAAAATGTCTTTCAACAAAGCGAATGCTTTTTTCTCTTTTGGAGAAATTAATATGGTTTGCCGGCTGATTGATGCCCGCTACCCGGACTATAATGCGGTAATTCCAAAAGAAAATCCACACTTGCTGGTCGCCAACCGAATGGACTTTCTGACCTCTCTCAAGCGAATTGCGATCTACGCCAACAAAACGACCAATCAGGTAATTCTGAATATCAATGATGGCAGTCTGACGGTGTCAGCGCAGGATCTGGATTTTTCCAACGAAGCCACCGAGCAACTGAACTGTACGTACGAGGGCGAACCGTTGACGATTGGATTTAACGCTAAGTTTTTAATTGAAATGCTGAATGTCCTGGAAAGCGAAGAAATAAAGCTGGAGTTATCTACTCCAACTCGCGCAGGTATCCTTTTGCCGAGCGAAGAGGAGGAAGGCGAACACATCATGATGCTGGTTATGCCGGTCATGTTGAGTAATTAAGGAACTTGGATTTGCCTGAGCTGCCATGCATTCATTGCCGTTGGCATATCATGAAAATTCAGACAAGCTTTAACATGAAGAAAACCGCCGCTGTATTTTTATTTTTCTCCGGGCTGATAATGCTGCTGTTCAGTTGTCAAAACGATCCGCCGCTGCCCAAAGAACCTGCCAGCGTGGTAGAGCAGTGGCAGGAATGGATTAACAAAAATAATTTTGATCAGGCCAGACGGCTCAGTACCGAAAATGCCCGGGAATGGATCGACTGGATCAGCGAAGTGCTGGAAGAAGGAAATATTACAGACGAGACTATTTCTGTTTTTCAAAAGGTCGATTGTAAGGTTGAAAAAAATAATGCGACCTGTTTTTGTCAGATTGAAGAAATGGGAGAAATTTTCGCGGACACTTTTTTTCTAGTAAAAGAAAAAGATCAATGGCTGGTAAATATTCCGGAAACAGAACTGGAAACCTCAGGTACACTCGATTCTTTATTTCAGATTTTACAAGAATAAACACACCCTTACTACTATGAAGACAGGATTGTTTTTTGGTTCTTTCAACCCTGTACACATCGGCCATCTAATCATCGCTAATTTTATGGCCACTCAGACCGAACTCCAGGAAATCTGGATGGTCGTCTCTCCGCAGAACCCTTTTAAAAATAAAAAATCACTGGCCAAAGATCACGACCGGCTACATCTGGTACGCCTGGCAATCGGCGATAATCTGCGGATCAAAGCTTCGGACATTGAATTTGGTTTGCCTAAACCCTCTTACACGGTGGACACACTTACCTACCTGAAAGAAAAATTTCCGGAAAAAGAATTCGCCTTAATCATGGGAGGAGACAATCTGGGTAGTTTTCACAAATGGAAAAACTACGAGCAGATCCTGTCAAATCACGAAATTTATGTTTATAAACGTCCTCAATACGAACTGGGAGACCTTGTCGATCATCCCAACATCACTATCGTGGAAGCGCCCCTGATGCAAATTTCAGCCAGCTATATCCGGCAATGCATCAAAGACGGTAAATCCATTCAATATCTGGTACCTGATCCGGTTTTTGAATACATCAGTAACACGGCAATTTACCGATTCTGATCTTTTTCATTTATTCTGCGACAGAACTCTTAAAAAATGGACAAACAGACAATAACCGAAGACGAAAAAGGTTATTTTTATAGTCTGTTGTATCAGTATCCGGTGATCCGGGTTAATACCAGGCACCGACCGGAATCAAACATTTCTATTTACCAAAAATTTCTCAGAATGATCAGATGGGTATTTTACACTTCGATCTATATTATTGCTTTTTTATTCAGTATTGACACCAATGCTCAAGACCCTCTGAAAATCGGTCAGTGGCAATCGCACTACGCCTATCAGCTGGGTACATTTGTAGCGCAAAGCCCTACCCACGTTTTCTACGGAAATAACCAGGGTATGCTGAAAATAGAAAAAGAAGCCCGGGAAATTGAGCGCCTTTCTACGGTAGACGGACTGAGTGAGTCCGGAATGGGTATTATAAAATATGATCCGTTTAATGAATTGCTCGTCGCTACTTATTTTAATGGAAACATTGATTTTATTTTCGAAGACGGCAATATTGATAACCTGCCTTTTATTGCTACCAGTATTTTTTTGGGAGATAAAACCATTAATGATATTCTCATCGAAACGGACACGACTGCCTACATCTCAATGGGATTCGGTCTTAAAATTTTAAATATCAGAGATCAGGAGTTCGGCGATGAAACCAGAGCGGGTATTCCTTTCACTCAAACGGCTGTTTACAATAATCAACTCTACGCGGCTACCGAAGAAGGGATTTACCGGGTTCCGCTCGATGGCTCAAAAAATATTCAGGATTTTAATTCCTGGACACACCTGGCAGGCATTGATGGTTTTCCGGAAGATTATTCGACCAGAAATATCGCCAGATACGAAGACAAACTTTATTTTAACATCAATGATACCATTTTCAGGTACGACGAAAATAATCTCAGATCACTCTGGTTTAGTGAAAATTTTTCCACTACCTACATGACCACAGAAGGGCCGCATCTACTCGTAGGCGTATCCTGCCGCAATGCAGCAACTGGTAATAGCTGTAATGGAAGAGCATTGTTTTTTGATGACCGGACCCTCGTGAAATCTATTACTTCCGAGAGTGGTTGTATCAACCGGCCAACCTACGGCGTGGAAGATGCCCAGGGGCGGGTTTTCTTTGCTGATGAATGGGACAGGTATCGTATGACTGAAAATGGAGAAGATATATGCAATGCTTTTGTTATCAATTCTCCTTTTAACATTCTGGCGGGGCAATTGGTCCTCAGTGACGAAGAACTCTGGGTAGCACCCGAGGTAGTACTTCCGCAACTGGCTTTTAACGACCGTGGCTTTTACAGCTTCATCGAAGGTACCTGGAAAAACTACAACGTAGCCGCTTATCCGGGCCTTAACGACGTCAAGGCTATCTACCGGGTTGCTGTCAGCCCCGATAAAAAAGAAGTTTATTTTGGAACCCGCTGGAATAATGGTCTGATTAAACTAGATCGCGAAACAGACGAAATTACCGTATTCAGCAACGACGAAGCAAAATTAAAACCTTCTGCGGATGCTTCCCGAACCCGGGTCACCGGACTTGCCTACGACGAGCAGAATATCCTATGGATCGGTAATCATACCGAAGCGGCCAAAGGATTGATTGCCCTGAAACCCGACGGAGAGTTTACGGATGACTTTCTCAGTCTGCCATCCCGAAGTATCCGGCAAATCCTCGTAGACAACGAAGGATATCTCTGGATTGCCACCGATAATCTTGGAGTCTTGGTATACGATTATGCGGGCACCGTAGATGATCCCGGAGATGATCGGATCCGGACCATTAATGTAAATAATAGTGTGCTTCCCGACAACAGTGTGATCTGCCTCGAGCAGGATCTGGATGGAGGTATCTGGGTCGGTACCAGAAACGGAGCAGTTATTTTCGAATGTCAGGGAGATCCACTCAACACGGCCTGTCAGGGAAGTCACCCCCGAGTAACCGTTAATAATATTCCAGCTTTGTTATTGGATGAAACGGTCGTTAATACCATTGCAGTCGATGCGGCCAATCGCAAGTGGTTTGGTACGCGTAGCGGAATCTTTGTTCAGTCTCCGGACGGATCAGAACGTTTAGCCACCTTTGATAAAGACAATTCACCCATCTTTGATAATATCATCAACGATATTGCCATCAACCAGAATACCGGACTGGCCTACATCGCAACGGGAAAAGGAATCATCTCCCTCCAGACGGATGCGGCGGGCGTCAGTCAAAATCACAGTAGTAATATTACCGCCTTCCCTAATCCGGTTCGTCCGGACTACGATGGACCTATTGCCATCAAAGGATTTGCGAGAGACTCAGATATTAAAATCACGGATATTAGTGGACGGCTGGTTTACGAAACCACCGCACTCGGCGGACAGGCAATTTGGGATGGACGGGATTACAACGGACGAAAGGCTAACTCGGGTGTCTACCTGGTTTATGCGACCCGGACCAGTAACCGGGATGTACCGACGGCGGTGGTGACCAAGATTTTATTGATGAATTGATTGGTAGGTGGACGGACCAAACAGACGTGCAGGACCATTTCAATAAATGAGGTTAAACAAGTGATGTTTAGTAACGATCAAATAAATTCTTTACATTTTAGAAATAATCTTATCAATTTCCGCCTTACTATAAATACTCTCCCGGACAATTCTTTCGTAGTACGCCTCATATTGTGGCAGAATCGCGGCCAGTTCAAATTGGCGGGCCTGTTTCAGCGCATTGACCCGGAACTTTTGTAAGAGGGTATCATCTTCTAATAATCTCAGCGCATTTTTTGCCATATCATCCACATCTCCCACTTCACTTAAAAAACCTGTTTGGTTGTGGATGTTTACTTCGGGAATTCCTCCTGCGTTGGAAGAGATTACCGGAACTTCACAGGACATGGCTTCCAGCGCTGCCAATCCAAAACTTTCACTGGAAGAGGGCATAATAAACAAGTCGGATATCGCTAATAGTTCTTCCACCGCGTCCTGTTTTCCCAAAAATCGAATACCGTCACAGAGTTTCTCTTCCCGGCACAACACTTCCATGGCACGGCGTTCGGGACCATCCCCAACTAGCAACAACTTTGTAGGTACCTTAGCAGAGACTCGTTTATATACTTGTAGTACATCTTCCACTCTTTTTACCTTCCGGAAATTGGAAATATGGATCAGAATCTTTTCTCCGTCCGGTGCAATGGCTTTTCTGAAATGGTCTTTGTCTTTTTTTCTGAAGCGGTCAAAGTCGATAAAATTATAGATGACTTCTATCTCTTTGTTAACTTCAAAACTATCATAAGTTTGCTGACGCAGACTTTTGGAAACCGCAGTCACTCCATCAGATTTATCAATAGAGAAAGCAACCACGGGCGCAAATGCCGGATTTTGTCCTACCAGTGTTATATCGGTACCGTGCAAGGTGGTAATGGTGGGAACGTAACGACCCTGTGATAATAGAATTTTTTTGGCCATATAGGCAACTGCGGCGTGCGGGATGGCATAGTGTACGTGTAGCAAATCCAGATTCTGGTATTGCACGACGTCCACAATTTTACTGGCCAGTGCCGTATCATAGGGCGGATATTCAAATAAAGGATAATCCGCCGCGTTCACTTCGTGGTAAAAGATATTTTCCTGAAAGGCATTCAATCTGGCTGGTTGCCGATACGTAATAAAGTGAATCTGGTGCCCTTTAGCAGCCAAACCTTTACCAAGCTCCGTGGCTACTACTCCGCTTCCCCCGTAGGTTGGATAACATACAATGCCTATTTTCATACTTAATCTTTTTTCTAAAAAGCTTTTCCATCCTTTGTAATAGATTTTCGGGGTAAAAGGTTCAGGGAGTAGCTCGGTAAATCGAGTAAAGCAGCATAATTTTTCAGCCCCGTAAAATACTTGCTGAAATGTCGTGGTCTATTCATTTGAGAACTGATTTGTCCTGACACACAAAAAAAAGGCCGGGAGCAACTGCTTCCGACCTTTCTACTTGAAAGAAGTGAAGAGATTCCTTACAAATCATCTAGTAAGGAAATCGGTGTTCTCTGGGGTTATTAACTAATCACGATTTCACGATTTGTATCTTTCTTCTCTTCTACTATCTTCGGTAATACGATGTTTAAAATTCCATCCGCAAAATTTGCCTGGATGTTTTCCACATCTACCGTCTCATTTAATTGGAACCGGCGCTCAAATTTGCTGAAATTAAATTCCCGGCGGGTATATTTATCTTTCGCTTCCGTCGTCTCTTCTTCTTTGCTGGCGCTGATTACCAATGTCTCGTCTTCAACATTCAGTTTGATGTCCTCCTTTTTCAAACCAGGTACGGCAATCTCCAATTTAAACTGGTCGTCCGTTTCGGATACATTAACGGCTGGTTTTTGATTTACAAAGGTGTTATTCTTTGCTAATTCATTGAAAAAAGCATCAAAGTGAACAGGAAAAAATGCGTTTCTTCTACGTGGATTTACTTTTGCTAAATAATTCATGATATAAATTTTTTTGTTTTTTAAAAATTATGCTGCGATCACTCGCATCGTACACTTACTCTTATATCAAGGGCTGTACCAAGCCATTTTTTAAGCCAAATCTTCCGAAATTCGCAAATAATTGCTGACAAAAAGGCACTTTACATGAAAAAAAGGTGACACTTTGACAAAAATAAAATAAATCACTCTTTTTATTACTTTTTTGATTATAAAAACAACATAAATCATTTTTTTGAGTTTAAAATATTGTACATTTAACTAAATATAGGACAAATGAAAAAAATATAATGATTTTGTTGAGAAAAACTTTGCACATCAAAACAATTCGTTTATATTTGCATCAGAAACAACAATGTTTGTTCGCTTTAAATTAAAAATCTGTACAGCATTTAATCCACCTTAACCCTGTTGTACATCATCTTCACACTAAAAAATGTTTTATAATGTCTAAAGAAAACGATGCTAAGAAAAAAGCGCTAGAGATGACACTGAGTCGTCTGGAAAAAACCTACGGAAAAGGTATTGTCATGAAACTTGGGGAAAAGCAGGTTGTAGAAGTAGATACGATTCCAACCGGCTCGTTGAGTCTCGATCTTGCACTGGGAGTTAACGGATTACCAAAAGGAAGAGTAATTGAAATTTACGGTCCTGAATCTTCCGGTAAAACAACCCTTGCGATTCACGCCATCGCAGAATGTCAGAAGCAGGGCGGTATTGCTGCCTTCATCGACGCAGAACATGCATTTGATCGTTTCTACGCACAGGCATTGGGCGTGGACACCGAAAACTTACTGATCTCTCAGCCGGATAACGGGGAGCAGGCACTGGAAATTGCAGAAAACCTGATTCGTAGTGGCGCGATTGATATGCTGGTTATTGACTCCGTAGCTGCCTTGGTACCACGAAGTGAAATCGAAGGAGAGATGGGAGATTCCAAAATGGGTCTACAGGCAAGACTGATGTCACAGGCGATGCGTAAGCTGACCGGTATCATTGGTAACACGGGTTGTTGCTGTATTTTTATCAACCAGTTAAGAGAAAAGATCGGGGTAATGTTCGGTAATCCCGAAACTACTACCGGTGGTAATGCCTTGAAATTTTACGCTTCCGTTCGATTGGATATCCGTAAATCTGGTTCTGCCATCAAGGATAAGGAAGGAAACGTAGTTGGTAACCACGTGAAAGTTAAAGTTGTGAAAAACAAATTAGCTCCACCATTTAGAATTGCATTGTTTGACATCACTTACGGGGAAGGTATTTCCAAGACGGGTGAAATCGTTGACATGGGAGTAGATCAGGATATTATCGAAAAGAGTGGTTCGTGGTACGCTTACGAGGGCAGCAAGATCGCACAGGGTCGTGAGTCCGCTAAACTTTTCCTCAAAGATAATCCGGAAATTGCGCTGGAGATCGAAGAGAAAATTAAAGCAAAAGTTGCAGGCGGTGATGATTACCTTGAGCCGGAAGATACCGGAAACGAGGAGGCACCAGCAGCCGAAGCAAAATCAGCTACCAAGAAGAAAACCAAAGCTGAAAAAGCGGCGGAACCGACAGCGGAAGATAATTAATAAATTATCCTGCCAGAACTTTCATAGTATATTTATTTTAGAGTGGATCAGGCCATAGGGGCTTGATCCGCTTTTTTATTTTTTCCACTCAAAAGAATTAATCATTTTTTCAATATCCTCCTGGATAAAAGTAAGAACCGGCGCCAAAGAATCTGGTCGGGGACGGGACTGAAAATATAAGGCACCATTCAGATAATTTTCGGTGGTATCTGTCAGAAAAAATGAAAGCGGTGTAGCGGTAGGTCCTTTATAACGAAAAATAAAACCTCCGATCTTCTGGCTGTTTTCGATGGGAATTTCATCAATAGCATTGGCTTTGACGATGTGCTTATTGGCCATCTTGTAGGTATCATCCCGGAGTTTTTCAAAGGTATTATTCCGGTCAATCGGATAGTACGTACAATATAATCGTGCGTTAAAATCAGGATAATTCAAATCAAACCAACAGGGATGCGCTGGTTTTTCATTAAAAAATAAAGTATCCTGCTGAACTTTGGCGTAAGTCGGATAGGTAAAAGAAAAATCACAATAGGATTCGTCGAATTGCTGATAGGCTCTCTCCGGATATATCACTCTGGGAAACGCACGGGGTTTCGGCGTATAAACGGTGGCATCCTGACAACTCCAGCAGCCCAGAAAACAGGCTGTTAAAAATAACCATACCCGGTAATTAGATTGATTCATTATTGTAAAGTTTACTTATTCTTTGGTAACGTAATCTTGATTTGTTCGATCCTGCGCTTACTGACCGCCATCACTTCCAGCCGGTATTCTCCGCTATATACCACCCGTCCTTTTTTAGGAATAAAACCAATAATTTCTAATAACAATCCTGCCAGAGAATCTGCATCTCCTTTGTCGTCGTCAAAAATTCCAGTATCAATTCCCACGACCCGGCAAACATCATTCAACAATGTTTTACCTTCAAAAGCGTAGTTGAAGTCGTCTATTTTTTTAAATTCTACTTCGACGGTATCGTCAAACTCATCCTTTATTTCTCCAATTACTTCCTCCATGATGTCTTCCAGTGTCACGATACCGGAACTGCCCCCGTATTCGTCTACCACAATCGCCATGTGCTGACGTTTGCTCTGAAATTCTTTTAGCAGATCACTGATTTTTTTTGCTTCCGGGACATAATGCACTTCCGGACGAATATACCCCTGCCATTCAAAATCATCCGCTTCGTTTAAAAATTTCAGTAAATCTTTTACATATAAAATGCCAGTAATGTTGTCAAAGTCTTCGTCAAAAACCGGTATTCTGGAATAGCCGGATTCTTTGATTTGTTTGATCAGTTCGACGAAGGTCGTTTTAAAATCCACGGCGACTACATCTACGCGGGAACACATAATTTGCTTTACGGAAACTTCTCCGAATTTTACAATTCCTTTGAGAATATCGATTTCCTGTTGCTCGTCTTTAACGGTCAGTTCGATGGCCTGATCGATATCTTCTTTACTCGTGCTGCTGGCTCCGGTATGACTTTCCAGTTTTCTTTCGATAATTTTAGTTCCCGAAACCAACAAATTACTCAACGGCTTGAAAACAGAAGAAAGCAGCATTAGTGGCCTGGACATAAAGCGCGCAATCTTCATATTGTTGAGTTTTGCGTAAACTTTGGGAGCCACTTCCCCAAACAAAACCAACAAAAAGGTAACGCCAATAACGGTGGTCCCAAAATGAAGATATTCCCCCAATTGCGCCCGCGTGATGCCAAACAACAACCAATTATCCGGAACACTTTTCATAACATTAACAAAATTCGCGACGGGCAAAGCCATTCGAAAAATATAATCCGAAAGGATAACGATTCCAATATTGATAAAATTATTACTGATAAGAATGGTAGCCAAAAGGCGGCGGGGAAAATCTTTAAGCGCGAGAATATTCTGGGAAGAACGCAGGTTTTCCTGTTCTAGTTTTTGGAAGTCACTGGCGGTCAGAGAAAAAAATGCTACTTCCGAACTGGAAATCAGGGCCGAGCAAATCAACAGCAGAACGACTATCAAAATACCCAGGATAAGTCCTCCCCAGGAAATCGCTACTATTTCCGGAGCCATCCAGAACAAAAGGTTAAACGAAAAACTACCCGACGCTATGTCCAAAGTTTAGTTAGTTAGTAATGGTCGAATAATAAAGTCGTTTATGCAATGCACAAACGACTTTATATTTTAGTAAATCAAGACACGATACCTGGTATCAGAAAATTTATTAAAACGGCAGATCGTCTCCGTCGGCAGATTGTTCTTCCTTCGCTGTATTTGCCACAGCAACCTGTTTTACTTCAGCGGGCGCATCCGCGGCCGTAGGTGCGGGTATGTTGCTGCCGCCACCGCCATCTCTGCCACCCAGCATTTTCATGGTGCGGCCTACGATCTCAGTGGTATAGCGGTCGTTCCCTTCTTTGTCCTGCCATTTTCGGGTCCGCAGACTGCCTTCGATGTAAACCTGACTTCCTTTTTTCAGGTATTTTTCGGCCACACCCGCCAATCCTCCCCACAGGGAAATATTGTGCCACTCGGTATTCGTAACCTTTTCGTTTGTTTTTTTATCCATGTAGCTTTCGCTCGTAGCGACGGGAAATGACGCCACGGAAGATCCCCCTTCAAAGTGTCGAACCTCCGGGTCTTTCCCTAAATTCCCAACAATAATGACTTTATTAATCATAGTTTAGCTTTTAATTATTTATTAAGTTTTTATGGTAAATTTTGGTCTTTTCTAGAAGTTTAAATATAGTGATTTATCTTGTAAATACAAATCAATAATCCGGGGAAATGCGTAGTTTTTCAGATCTTTCCGGGCTACCGCTATCCATTCCTGCGGTATTTCTCCGGGAAAATTAGGGACCGTTACTTCTACAAACAGCGCATTTATTTTTTGATGGGTCAATTGTTGGGTAAAAGGAACAGAGACCTGGGAGATTACTCCTTCCGATGGAATGATTTGCTGGTATTCCGTTGTTTTTTCCAGTTTATTCCGATCCAGTAATTGATCTGTTTCTAATAGTGGAAAATCGTACAGTCCCTGCCAGATATCTTTCTGGGTTCTCTTCCTAATCCAGATTTGATTGCCGTGATTAATGATCAGATAGTGAAAAAAGCGGCTGCGTTTTTTCAATTTTTTTGATTTCACGGGTAATTGGGAGATCAGATTTTCCTGGTGTGCAACGCACGATTGGATCATCGGACAACTTTTACAGGCGGGATTAGCGGGTACGCACTGGGTGGCTCCGAAATCCATAATCGCCTGATTGTAGTCAGCGGGCCTTTTTTTTGCCAGTAGTTCCTGGGATAATTTGGTGAATAATTTTTTTCCGGCAGTGGTATCAATCGGTTCTTTGATTCCAAAGTAGCGGGACAATACCCTGAATACATTCCCATCAAGAACTGCATACGGTAAGCCATACGCAAAGGACGAAATCGCGGCAGCCGTATAGGTTCCCACTCCTTTCAATTTTAAAATATCCGCATATTCGGTCGGAAAGACACCCTCATAATTATCACGGATATCCTTGGCGGTAAAATGTAAATTCCGGGCACGGGAATAATAACCGAGACCTTCCCAAAGCTTTAAAATCTCATCTTCCGGCGCATTGGCCAAATCTGTAATGGTTGGATACGCGGCCTTGAATCTTTCAAAATAGGGAAGTCCCTGCGCAACTCTTGTCTGCTGTAAAATAATTTCCGACAACCAAATCAGATAAGGATTTTTTTCTCCTTTCCACGGCATAGGACGATGATTCTTTCCAAACCAGTTCAATAATTTTTTAGTGAAGATATTGGTCATTTCCCAAAAATAGCCAAAAAAAAACAGTACGACCGAAGTCCTACCGTTCCTGTTTATTTTAACTCTTTTTTTAGATTGCTTAACCAAGCTTAGCGTGCTGCTTTACCATTTCCGTATTTGAGTATCTACCGAGAACGAGTTGTTTGAGTTCCTTACGGGCAAAAAAGATCCGACTCTTTACAGTTCCCAATGGTAAGCCTAACTCATTGGCAATTTCCTGATATTTATATCCTTTGTAGTGCATCAAAAAAGGAATACGGATTATTTCATCCAATCCACCGATCATCTTGGAAAGTTCTTCCATCATGATGTTAGATTCTGCTCCGTTATCCACCGCATTGCTGCCAGAATTAATGTAAAACATATTGTCCGTAGAATCGATAATCGTTTTAGAACGTGCTTTCTTACGGTAATTATTAATGAAAATATTTTTCATAATCGTAAAACTCCACGCTTTAAAATTTGTCCCTATCCGAAATTTGTCCCGGTTTGTCAACGCCCGGAAAGCAGTTTCCTGGTAAAGGTCTTTAGCATCTTCTCCGTTTTTAGTCAGATTGTATGCAAAATTATGCAGTAAGCTATCTAGCTTATTAAATTTTATATTGAATTCCTGAACAGTCATATTGGTTGGTTTTAATAGATTAAAATGTCTTTCTTAACTTGATATTTCAAAGATACACATAAGTTAAACAAAATCAAACAAGGCTAGGCTGTCAAGCTGTTCTACAGGGGGTGAAATTCGATAAATTTATTTATTTTTAATTTTATAAATACCTATAAATCAATTATTTGTGATATAAATTTATTTGATTACTAAACTTTCCCTATTTTCAATAAAAAATGAAAGTAGGTCCGCCCGATGACACTTCAACGCTCGAAATTCTGCCAAACGCTTCTTAAAAGCTGTAATTATCTATCCCCTGGACTTGACGATCATCAGGGCCGCAATAATAGAAAAAATGAGATTAGGAATCCACACGCCGATAATGGCGGGGAGATTGTCATTAGTAGAAAATGTATTGGAAAACTTGGAGATAAAAATAAAGATGGCACCAATCGCTACCCCGGCAGCTAGCTGAAAACCCATTCCGCCACGCACCTTACGCGAAGCAACAGCAAATCCAATCAGCGTTAAAATAATAATTGTGAAAGGTTCGGCCGTACGACGGTGCAACTCAACTTCGTAGACCTTGGTATTACCGACTCCACGCTCTTTTTCTTTTTGAATAAAACTATTCAGCTCGGGGGTCGTCAGCATTTCCTTATGGTTTACGTAGCGCACAAAGTCATCTGGTGTCAAATTAAAGGTAGTGTCCATCGACAACTTCTCACCATTGACAAATCCCTCCTTTATTCCATCAAAAGTACGTTCAGTGTAATTTATGACCCGCCACTTATCGGGCGGTCCCAGCCATTCGGCCGACTTTGCCTTGAGCAGGTACACTATTTTATTGTCAACAATTTTTTCAATACGGAAATCTACTGCCTTTTTGGATCTTTTGTTAAAATGATCAATGTAAATTTTGGTGTTGGGCCCGATAAAAAGGTGAACGTCCTTGGTTTTTCCTTTATCGTTATTTTTCCAGATATACTGGTGCTGAAAGTTGTAATGTTTTTGGTTTCCCAGCGGAATAATGTAGTGATTTCCGATCAGATGAATTCCAAATAAAAGAAGGCCTCCGATCAGGTAAGGCCGCATCAGCCGGCGAAAAGAGATTCCCGCGTTGAGAATAGAAATAATTTCAGAATTGTAGGCCATCCGGGCCGTAAAAAAAACTACGGCAATCAGCGCGTAAAGTGGAAATAACAATCCATTAATCCACAGTACCCAGTTGAGGTAATAATCACCAAAAATTTCTCCTACCGGAACTTTGCCTTCAATGAATTTTTCGGTATTTGCGCTCAGATCTATGATAATGGAAATGAGGGTAAACACGAGTACCGAAAAGAAGAAGGTAGACAGAAATTTTTTAATAATGTATCTATCCAGAATTTTAAGCATAATTTTTTATTGGCCAGTTGACTGGTTGGCTATTACGTGGTTGGCTTCCCTTTAACTTAAATTTACACAAATGTAATCTCAGTACAGGATGCTGGAAATGGGAAAGACATCGTTTACCAAAATCTCCATTTTTTTTGCGATTACAATCGACGCTGTACCTGTTCCACCATGCTCGTCTTCCAGGTCGAAAAGTCTCCGGCTGCGATGTGTTTCCGGGCTTCCTGCATCAACCACAGATAAAAACTCAAATTGTGCAAACTCGCTATTTGTCCACCCAGAATTTCTTTACTTTGAATCAGATGTCTCAGATAAGCTTTTGAGTGCGTACGCGTCGTGGTGCAATGGCCATCGGGGTCGATCGGACTATGATCATCTTTCCATTTTCCATTCTTGATATTGATAATTCCGTTTTTAGTAAATAGATATCCATGACGGGCATTTCTGGTCGGCATAACACAATCAAACATATCTATTCCCAGTGCAATACATTCCAGTAAGTTGGCGGGAGTTCCCACTCCCATTAGATAACGTGGTTTATCCTTTGGTAGTATTCCGCAGACCAATTCGGTGGCGCGGTACATTTCTTCGGCCGGTTCGCCAACGGAAAGTCCTCCAATCGCATTGGCATCCCGCTCGTAACTCGCGATGGTTTCGGCAGATTGTTTACGCAGATCATCGTAGGTACTTCCCTGTACGATGGGAACAAAGGTTTGCTGGTAGCCATAATGTCCTTCTCCTTTGTCAAAATGATCGCAGCACCTTTTCAACCAGCGATGGGTCATTTCCATCGACTTTTTCGCGTAGCGATAATCACAGGGATAGGGCGTACACTCATCAAAAGCCATGATGATATCCGCACCGATAGCCCTTTGTATATCAATGGCAACTTCGGGACTAAAGAAATGCCGGGAACCGTCAATATGTGATTGAAAAGTAACGCCTTCTTCTTTGATTTTCCGGCGGTGGCTGAGCGAATAAACCTGGTACCCTCCGCTATCCGTCAGAATGGGATGGGGCCAGTTGATAAATTTATGTAAACCGCCCGCACTTTTCAAAATATCAATTCCGGGTCGCAGGTACAAATGGTAGGTATTGCCAAGTATTATTTCCGCTTCAATCTCTTTTTTCAATTCGGCCTGATGCACCGCTTTGACGGTACCCGCAGTACCTACGGGCATAAAGATGGGCGTTTGAATGGGACCATGATCAGTCGTGATCGTACCTGTCCGGGCGCTAGAGTTAGGGTCTTGGTGTTCCAGTGTAAATTTCATGCAGTGAGGCGATTGCTGTCCAGACTTAGTAGAATTCCTGTCATCATCGTAAAGGCCAGAATGGAGGAACCCCCGTAACTGATAAATGGTAACGGGATACCGATAACCGGGACTAATCCCATGGTCATACCGATATTGACAAAAAAGTGAACAAATAATATACCGGCAAAACTATAGGCGTAGTAGCGCGAAAAATCGGCGCGCTGCCGTTCTGCGATGACGGTAATTCTTAATAAAAAAAGTAAAAATAATCCAACGATTCCTACCGTCCCCACAAATCCTTGTTCTTCTCCGACGGTACAAAAAATAAAATCAGTAGACTGTTCAGGGACGTAGTTGAGCTTGGTCATGGTTCCTTCCAGAAATCCTTTTCCTTGTAATCCTCCGGAACCGATGGTATTTTTAGATTGAATAACATTGTATAACGCTCCTCTCGGATCAGCTTTGGATGGTTGTAACCAAACGTTGAGCCGATCCTGCTGGTGTCGTGGTAATTTATTAAAAGTATAATTGGAGGCGACCGCAAAAAATCCGGCAACTACCAAAAGAAAATACATAGGCTTTATAATATCCCGGCGACGGCCCTGATACTGCAAATAGGTCATCCCTACCAACACTACTCCGGTTATTGCTAAAACCGGAATTTCCAAACCCTGGGTCATCGCACTGATGCCTAAAACTACGTAGGTCAGAAAACCCAGTAGCCAGTACAGTTTTTTCCTTTTTTGAAAATTAACCATGGCCAATATGGCTAATAACGCCAGACCAAATAAAATATAGACTGGATTAAAAACCAATCCCAACACAGAAACAACTGTTACCGATATTCCCAGAATATATACATTCGCGTTGAATCCTTCCCGAAACAGTACAATCAAAAAAGAAGTAAATACCAGTGCAGATCCCGCATCCGGTTGCATCAGAATGAGAATAATTGGTAACAAAAATAAACCGATGGCAGTTACCTGAGATTTTAAATTACTGATCTGAGTGCTGTAGGTACTGAGGTAGGCGGACATAGCAAGGCAAGTGCCCAGCTTGGCAAATTCTGATGGCTGGAGTGTAAATCCTGCAATGGCGAACCAGGAGGTGGCATTATTAATTTCTTTCCCAATAATCAACACCAGAAAGAGCATTATAATGGTTACTGCGTAGATCAGATAAGCAAAGGTTCGCCAAAAATTCCAGTCAATAAACAGCAATAATAACAGCATGGTCAGCGAAACTCCAATAAACATGGTTTGCTTTCCGACGATGTTATCCAGGCTAAAAACTATCTCGGTAAATCCCTGACCTTCTTCGTAACTAACGGCGTAGATCATCAACCACCCAATAGCTACCAAACTCAGGTAAAGGGAAAGGGTAATCCAATCAAGATTCTTTAATCCCGAAGCTACATTTCGATTGCTCATAGTGGGTAATAATTAATATCCCAGTAACTGACGGGCTTCAATTTGATTATCCTTAGCAGGATAGGCACTGGGAAATTTTTTCTTTAAGCGGTACAGCATTTCCGTCGCCGCCAGTTTGGAAGCAAAGGCTCCTGCTCTTAATTTATAGTAAGGTTTGTCGTGTTGCCAATCTACCAGCACTCCCGGATAATCCCGTTGAAACTCTGCTTTCACTTTTTCCAGCATCTGCCGATCCGTAGTAGCCAGAATCTGAATTCTCCAACCTGGCACAAATTGATTGAGCTGATTCTGTTGTCCAAGGTGATACATCATTCTCGTGACGATAGTCGCTTCTTTGACATAAACATTTTGCTGTGCCTGGAGCTGACTGCTTCCCACTAAAACAAACATTATCAGCAAGATCAGACTACTATATTTTTTCATAAGAATAATTTTTTCACAAAATAACAAAAAACAGACTATTTCACAGCAATGGTCAATGACGAATACCATCATTGACCATTGAAGCTTTTTAAAAACTAATAAAACCTTAGGAATGGCAAATAAATAAGTGCAGATTCTAGGCGAACTATTTTTGCATCAATCAAAGAAGCAAAATGGGAGTTATGCTGTGTATAATGACCATTTTGTTGATGCAGAGTGAGGCAAAAAGAGGAAGTATAGAATCGTA
>CAKZUV010000132.1 GCA_937921555.1 uncultured Saprospiraceae bacterium | reverse complement strand
GTCGCTCAAAGGATAAAAGGTACTCCGGGGATAACAGGCTGATCCTACCCAAGAGCTCATATCGACGGTAGGGTTTGGCACCTCGATGTCGGCTCGTCACATCCTGGGGCTGGAGAAGGTCCCAAGGGTTGGGCTGTTCGCCCATTAAAGTGGCACGCGAGCTGGGTTCAGAACGTCGCAAGACAGTTCGGTCTCTATCTGTTGCGGGCGTAGGAATATTGAAGAGGTCTGACTCTAGTACGAGAGGACCGGGTTGGACGAACCTCTAGTGTACCAGTTGTGCCGCCAGGTGCATTGCTGGGTAGCTATGTTCGGCAAGGATAAGCGCTGAAAGCATCTAAGCGCGAAGCCATCTCTGAGATGAATATTCCATTGCCTTCGGGCTAAAAGGGTCGTAGAAGATGACTACGTAGATAGGCTATAGGTAGAAGTACAGTGATGTATGGAGCCGAGTAGTACTAATTACCCGAATGCTTCCATTTTTTTTCAGATTTCGATTAGAAATTAAAATGGAGTGAGTTTAAGTTTTCAATTTTGCTTTTATGACGCTTTGATGAGCGTGTTTTACTACTTTCAATACTGTTCAATGTTAAATGGTTAATTAACTAATTAATTATTTAACAAAAAGAAATAAGCGAGGGGTTGTTTTGATGAAAATCAGAGTAATGATCTCGAAAGAATTTTGGTGGCTACAGCGAGGAGGATCACCTCTTCCCATTCCGAACAGAGTAGTTAAGCTCCTCAGCGCCGATGGTACTGCCGATTAAGGTGGGAGAGTAGGTCGCCGCCAAACTTTATGAAGGCCCGTTATTCAATCGAATGCGGGCCTTCTCCTTTTATAGACATACCATTCTACCAAACCAAAAATTCATACATCTACTCCATCCGCAACTCAAAAAATCCTGAATCCCATTCTACAATTTTATACTTCCCGAAGGTAAAAAAAAACGGAAATCACACTTCTGAGAAAATCTGCTGATTTTCAGTTATAATTACAGCGTACTGACTAAGAGTTTCGGAAAAAAATTCTTACTTTGCCAAAACAAAATGTTGTATGGATCAGTCAAGAAATTTGTCAATAAAAATGGAATTAATCTGGTGGTTGGTCACGGTGTTACTCGTGACTGCGATCATTTATCCAATTCTGCAATACACGGACAATTATCCTTTTCTAACACTGAATATCATCTACATAATTGTATTTGTAACTTTTAGCCGGTATATTTTTCTACTGAGATTTACCATTCTGGCAAACGCGCATTTAGTAAAAGTAGCGATCATCCTATTGAGTATTCCTTTTATCGCCTACCTGATCAGCGGAATAAATTTTTTTCAGACTTACATAGACGAAAATGGAATGGATTCGTTCCTGTCTTCCGGCTCGGCCCTTAATCAACAACAGATTAGTAGTTTTATCAGAAATGAATTAATACTATTTGGGGTAGGTAGTGTTATGGCTGCAATCGTCTTACCATTCAGATTAGTCATATCGTTATGGCGATGGAAAAATCGTGGAACCGTATAAATAAAGAAAATGAATAAAGTAGAAGAATTTAATTCGTACAGAAAAAAAATGAACGAAAAACTCCTTGCGAGTGATAACAAAGTGCTGAAGCGTTTTTTTAATCTGGATACCAACGCATATCAGGATGGTGCATTACCTTCAAAGACAAAAGAATTGCTAGGATTGGTGGCCTCTATGGTGCTGCGTTGTGATGATTGCATCGCCTATCATCTGGGAACTTGCTTTGAACTGGGCGTTACCAAAGAGGAAGCTTTTGAAGTTTTTGCGATCGCAAACCTGGTCGGAGGTTCTATCTGTATTCCACACACCCGAAGAGCACTGGAATACTGGGAAGCACTGGAAGAAGAAAAAACAAACTCATAATACTATACATCAATCGAATGTCTGAAAAAAAAGAGGAGCAGGTAACTTCGAGTTACTTAAATGAACTCAACGAAGTACAACGAGCCGCGGTCACTACTACCGAAGGTCCTGTCCTGGTAGTGGCAGGTCCGGGTTCCGGAAAGACAAGGGTGCTGACTTACCGCATTGCTTATCTGATCGAACAGGGCACCGCTCCCTGGGAAATCCTCGCTCTTACTTTTACAAACAAGGCAGCCAAGGAAATGAAAAATCGAATCGCTGCGGTCGTTGGAGAAAAAGCCAGAAGTGTTTGGGCTGGAACTTTTCACTCTATCTTCGCGAGAATCCTCAGAGTGGAAGCCGATAAATTAGGATATAAATCAAACTTTACGATCTATGATTCCGATGATAGTAAAAGCGTTATCAAATCGATTATCAAAGAACTCAATCTTAATAAAGATAACTATAACGTAAATACCGTTCGTTCTCGAATTTCTTCGGCAAAAAGTAATTTGATTTCCCCAAAACTATACGAACGGGATCAGCAGTTACTTACGCAGGACCGGGCTTCCAAAATGCCGCATTTCTTGGAGATATATAAAAAATATATGTCTCGTTGCAAACGGGCAGATGCGATGGATTTTGATGATTTACTCTATAAGTTGTTTGTCTTGTTACACGAAAATAAAGACAATGTCTGTGAAAAATATCAGCAAAAATTCAAGTACCTGATGGTGGATGAGTTTCAGGATACGAACTATTTACAATACAGTATTCTAAAAAAATTAACCGTCTACAAAGATAGTCCTAATAATATTTGTGCGGTTGGAGATGATGCTCAAAGTATCTACGCGTTCCGGGGCGCAACGATTGAGAATATTCTTGATTTTGAAAAAGATTTTAAAGACCTGAAGACGTTTAAACTGGAACAAAACTATCGTTCCACCGAGCATATCGTTCAGGCTGCCAACGAAGTGATCCAGAATAATTCAAAACAAATTCCTAAAAAAATATGGTCGCACAAGGGCGTAGGAGATAAAATAAAAATCATCCGTTGTGTATCTGATACCGACGAAGGAAGGAGGGTTGCAGATTTGATTGTTGAACAAAAAAATAGAATTCATTTTCGCAACAGCGATATCGCCATCCTTTACCGGACCAACGCCCAGTCCAGAATTTTTGAAGAATTTTTACGCCGGTACAATCTGCCATATCGAATAATCGGTGGTCAATCTTTCTACCAAAGAAAGGAAATAAAAGATTTCATTGCATACCTCCGCCTCACGGTCAACCACGCTGACGAAGAAGCTTTCCGACGAATCGTAAATTATCCGCGACGGGGAATTGGCGCTACAACCATTGCCAATTTAAGCGCTCACGCAAGCGAACAAAATTTGAATATCTGGGAAGCTATTAAAACTTTTCCCGCAAAAAGTAGAGCCAAATCAGGCCTGCTGGATTTTAAGTCAACGATCAAGGTATTTGCAGACCGGATGAAAAGACATAATGCGCACGAGGCCGCTTCGTATATCGCCCGCCAAAGCGGACTGTTGGACTTGTTGAAAAGAGATACCACCATTGAAGGTATGGGACGTATGGAAAATATCAATAGTCTGCTGGACGGTATCAAAGATTTTGTGGAAGATGATGAAGTCAGAGAAGACGGAAGTTCTGAAAAATCATTGTCTGCCTATCTTCAAAACATTGCACTGCTCACCGATGCCGATAAAAAAGAGGAAGACGACGATTATATCACCATGATGTCGGTTCATGCGGCGAAAGGACTTGAATTCAAATCTATTTTTGTAGTAGGATTGGAAGAAAAATTATTTCCTTCTTTCCGGGCGGTGGATGATATGGAGCAAATGGACGAAGAGAGAAGATTGTTCTACGTAGCAATTACCCGGGCAGAAACCAATCTGACGCTGACTTTCGCGAATAGCCGCTATAAGTTTGGGGAGATGAAATATAATAAACCCAGCCGTTTCTTACTGGAAATCGCTCCGTCTCACCTGCATGATACCGGAGGCGGATCGACGGCGCAGGGAGGAGGTGCAACCATTGCTGCCAAAAGAAGAAGTTCCGGCGTGGTGGGAAATTTCAAGAAACGTAAAATGAATCGGGTCAACGAATTTAAAATTGATCCGAAAGACTTTAAACCCAGTCCCGGTTCGGCGATTGAAGAAGGAATGGAGGTACTACACATGAAGTTTGGAAAAGGCAAAGTAATGAACATCGATGGTAACGAAAAGAATAAAGTAGCCACTATTTTATTTGAAAATATCGATTCACCGGAGCGACGCCTCATGCTCAAATTTGCGAAGTTGCAAATCGTAGAATAGCCCGTGGTTAACAAACAACAATACACCAGTCTGATTAGCCAAATGGCTACAGATTTGGGATTCCACGCAGCTGGTTTTGCGAAAGCTGAAAAAATGGAACCGGAAGCACAACGCCTCGAAGCCTGGTTGAATCAGGGTAAACACGGTCAAATGCATTACATGGCCAATCATTTTGAGAAAAGAATTGATCCCCGAAAATTAGTGCCCGGCGCAAAGACCGTTATTTCATTGTTATACAATTATCATAATCCGGAAAAACAAAAAGATTCCGCCGCCCCAAAAATTTCTCAATATGCCTACGGAAAAGACTACCACTTCGTAGTCAAAGACCAGTTGCGGAAATTGCTGGATGGTATTCGTAACAAGATAGGGCCGGTTGAGGGAAGATGTTTTGTGGACTCCGCTCCGGTGCTGGAAAGAGACTGGGCCCGGCGCAGCGGTACGGGATGGGTCGGAAAAAATACATTGTTGATTACGCCCAAACAGGGGTCATACTTTTTTTTGGCAGAACTGATTATTGATTTAGAATTGGTATACGATCATCCCATCAAAGACTATTGTGGACGATGTACCAAATGTATTGATGCTTGTCCGACGGAAGCAATTTCACCGGAAGGTTATGTGTTGGATGGTAGCAAATGTATTTCTTATTTTACAATCGAATTAAAAGAAGCACTCCCGGTGGAATATCAGGGTAAATTTGAAAACTGGATGTTTGGCTGCGATATCTGTCAGGAAGTTTGTCCCTGGAACCGATTTGCGAAAAGACACAATGAACCATCCTTTGAACCACATCCGGACTTATTGGAAATGCATAAAGAAGATTGGGAAGAAATAACAGAAAGCGTATTTCGGAAAGTATTTAAAAAGTCAGCGGTTAAAAGAACCAAATTTTCGGGATTGAAAAGGAATATTGACTTTCTTAGTAAAGATTAGGCGTAGGTAGGAAGTACATTAATGGCTCCCCAGAATTGGGTAATCGAATTAATTGTTCTGGTAAAATCATTGATATCAATAGGCTTACAAACATAAGCGTTGGCACCAAAATCGTAACAGGTATTTACGTCATTTTCGTGGGTAGAAGAGGAAAAAACCACTACTGGAATTTTCTTAAAATCTTCATTTAAAGAAAACGTGCGAAGCACATCTACCCCACCCATACGGGGCATATTAAGGTCAAGCAAAATCAAAGCAATATCTTCTAAAGAGTTATTTTGAATATGATTCACCAATTCTTGTCCATCAAAAAAATGGATGAGATCAAGGGGAAGACCAATTTCCTTGAGCGCCATTTTAGTAAGTTCTACGTCGGCAAGATTGTCTTCTGCGAGTAGAATTTTTTTTCTTTTGATCATTAGCTTGATAGGTTAAGTAGTGATTTTAGGTTACTTTTTTTAAATTTTTTTCTATTGGTGCCAGAAAAATATAATTGTTGATCCTGGTTAAACAGATACAAGATACAAAGCAAATATTGTTCTACAACATCCGAAAAAGCTTCACAAAAATAGATAAAAGTGACATGATAGATACTAAATTTTTAGATAAACATCCTTATAATTTGAATTATTATCCCTTTATTAGTGATATTTTAATGCAAAAATTGTGCTAGTTAAAACCTCAGGTATCGTCTTCAGATCTATCAAATATTCTGAAACAAGTATAATAACGGACATTTTTACCGAAGAACTTGGCCTGCGCTCTTATATCATTAGTGGTGTACGCAGTAAAAAAGCAAAAGTTAGCGCGGGATTACTACAAGTAATGTCCCTTGTTGAGACAGTCGTCTACCACCGGGAAGATAAAGACCTCTGCCGGATTAAAGAAATAAAAGCAGCCTATTTGTTCGAGTCTATCCCCTTTGATATCAAAAAAGGCGCAATCGGTCTTTTCCTGCTGGAGATCATGCAAAAAACGATCAAAGAGCGGGAAAAAAATCAACCACTATTCAGTTTTTTATTCAATACAATTTGTTATCTGGATAAAACTACTGATCCGATCTATAACTTCCATCTGGCCGTCATGCTGAAATTATCCGCTTATCTGGGATTTTTTCCTTCCGGGAAATATACCGCACAAACACCTTTTTTCGATTTGCAGGAAGGAACATTTACAGAGATTCCTCCTCCGAATGGCAAATATCTGGAGGAAGAAACAAGTCAGCTGTTAGATGTTTTTTTGAAAAATAATATTGAAAATGCTCACGAGATTCAAATAACCCGGCAAAACCGGGAAAATCTACTCACCGGATTGATCGATTATTACCGTTTTCACGTCGAAGGTCTGCCAGAAATTAATGCACATAAAATATTAAAAACTGTCCTGGGAGGATAATAAGCAAACATCCCAAACGTTCTTTAACCTTCAAGTAGGTTATCCTGCTATTTTATGCAAAACAAAGCGGTAGAACTGCCACGATCATGAATAATACGCAATCTGAAAATAACCTGAGAAAACGGTTGACCCAAAAATGGAAAACATTTCGTACCCAATCTCCCCGGTTGGCCAAAGCAGCTAAAGCACTTTTATATCTGCCCTTTATCGGGATCGCTTTCGTCGGAATCCTTTTTTTATTGGTTTATTTAAATGCCTTTGGGAAAGTACCGACGACCCACGATTTACGACTCATCCAAAACAATACCGCCTCCGAAATTTATTCCAGCGATGGCGTTATATTGGGAAAATATTACACCGAAAACAGAATCAATATTCCCTACGAAGATATTTCTCCTTACCTTGTAAATGCTTTAATCGCTACGGAAGATGCCCGTTTTTTTGAACACAGTGGCGTAGATACCAGGGCCTGGCTGCGGGTGATTGGCAAAACAATTATGCTGAGCGACGAGTCGGCCGGTGGCGGAAGTACACTGAGTCAGCAACTGGCAAAAAACCTTTTTCCGCGTAAGCGCTATAAGCTGTTTTCTATTCTTATTAATAAAATTCGGGAAACCTATATCGCCCGCCGGTTAGAGAAGGTCTATGCTAAAAATGAACTCATCAGCCTCTACCTCAACACGGTACCTTTCGGTGGAAATATCTACGGCGTAGAAGTAGCGGCCCGGCAATTTTTTAATAAAACAGCCAAAGAAATATCACCGGAAGCCGCTGCGGTTTTGGTTGGAATGCTAAAAGCAAATACCTATTACCATCCGGTCCGGCATCCCGAACGGGCCGAGAAACGCCGGAATGTTGTTTTACAGCAAATGGAAAAATACGCCTATATCTCCGCCCGCGAACGCGATTCGCTGCAGACCATTCCACTGAAACTGGACTATCAAAAAGAAAGTCACCACGACGGACTGGCTCCTTATTTCAGAGAACACCTGCGGGGCGAATTGGCAAAATTAGTTAGAACATACAAGAATCCAGACGGCGAACCTTATAACATTTACACCGATGGATTAAAAATTTATACTACGATTCACTCCCGTCTGCAAACCTACGCGGAAAAGGCATTGACCGTCCATCTGGCAAAACTCCAAAAAGATTTTGACCAGCACTGGAAGGGACGGAAAGTCTGGGGAGATGATTCGGTGATTGAAAAAGAAGTAAAAAAATCTGTCCGCTATAAAAAAATGAAAGAAGCGGGCAAGTCCAATGCGGAGATAAAAAAGAGTTTTGAAACGCCCGTCAATATGACCATCTATAGTCCGAAGGGAGAAGTGCGTAAAAAAATGTCTCCACTCGATTCTATTCAATTTTATTACAGTCTTCTGAATGCTGGATTTCTAGCTATGAATCCCCGGTCGGGAGAAGTGCTGGCCTGGGTCGGAGGTATTGATCATCATTATTTTCAATACGATCACACGCAATCCAAAAGGCAGGTAGGTTCTACCTTCAAGCCCATTGTGTATGCGAGTGCGATCCGTAAAGAAGTGTTGCCTTGTACCTTTTTTGATAACCGGCTGGTGACTTATACCGACTACGAAGACTGGCAACCACAAAACGCGGATGGCGTTTACGGCGGTGTTTACTCCATGGCGGGCGGGCTGAGAAATTCGGTCAACTCCGTAGCGGTCAACCTCATCATGCAGACCGGCGTAGACCCCGTACGGGAGCTGGCGCAGGAAATGGGCATCACGAGTGAGATTCCAAAAGTACCGGCGATTGCGCTTGGAGCCACCGACGCCTCGCTCTACGAAATGGTACAGGTCTACAGTACTTTTGCCAACCGGGGCGTTCGAAAAAAGCCGATTTACCTGACGCGCATAGAAACCGCAGATGGTAAAGTACTATTCGAAGCTGCTCCCGAGGAGGAGGGAACACGCGTCCTAGAACCCTTCGAAGCGGATATTATGGTAAAAATGATGGAAGGGGTCGTAGATAGCGGAACCGCCCGCCGGTTACGATCGGTTTACAAACTAAACGGACGCATTGCCGGAAAAACGGGTACGACTCAATCACAGGCCGATGGCTGGTTTATTGGTTTTACGCCGGACATGGTAGCCGGTGCCTGGGTCGGGGGACAATCTCCGAAAGTACGGTTCAGAAGTTTATCGCTGGGACAGGGCGCAAATACGGCACTGCCGATTTGGGGGAAATTTGCCGCCGCTGCGGATCGGGATAAAGACTTTAAAAGTTGGCAGCGCAGTGTATTTCCCGTACCTTCGGTCGAAATATTGGAACTGCTCGATTGTCCGGACTTCGCGGAGGAACGACCACCCGAACCAACGGAAGAAGAGGAAATTATCGAAGAGGTAGTCGAAGGAATCAATGCTCAAATTGACAAACTCCTGGAGTCTCTCAAAAAGAAAAAAACAAACCGGGACAACGACAGCGATGAAGCCGAAGAAGAAAGGAAAAAGGAGGAGAAGAAAAAACGGAAAACGAAACGAAAGGAAAAGCGGAAGAAGTTTTTTGATAAAGTATTTGGGGGTGGGTAATGAATAATGCCATTGGATGTTGAATCGCTGCGCTTGTTGAAATGTTGAAACGCTACGCTCGTTGAGTTTTGCTATCGTATAAAGACGTAAATACGGGAGGGTGTTCAACTAACTGTGTCTGCTTCATTATTCTGCATCCTATATTTTTATATGATCTACATAAAGAATTGTTAATCAGTTTATTAGTTATTAGTCACTTAATACTCAATGCAGACCTATTATTTTAGACACAGTTGATTGAACAGTCCCAATACGGTTTTTCTATTTTCATAAACGAAGTGACTCAACAAGCGAAGTGACTCAACAAGCGAAGTGACTCAACAAGCGAAGTGACTCAACAAGCGAAGCGATTCAACAAGTGAAGCGTTTCAACAACAGATAAAAAACATGAAAAAACTATACCTCATTCCTTGTCCGCTTGGCCCTGATAGTCTCCACACCTTACCAGAAATGGTAGGAACCCAGATTCGGGAGCTGGAAGTCTTTATTGTAGAGCGGGCAAAAACCGCGAGACATTTTATCAAAGCGATGCAGCCCCGGCTGCCGATTTCGGAATTAGAAATATTTGAGCTGGACAAACACGATCCACAAGCCGCCCAACAAGCTTTTCAGGCCGCAGTCAAAACCGGGAAAGACATTGGTGTCCTATCCGAAGCCGGTTGTCCCGGCGTGGCCGATCCCGGAGCACTCGTTGTAAAGTATGCGCATCAGAAAGGAATGCAGGTCGTTCCCCTCGTCGGGCCGTCCTCGATTTTACTAGCGCTGATGGCCTCCGGCCTTAACGGACAAAATTTTGCGTTCCGGGGCTACCTTCCTGCCAAAAAACCGGAACTGGCCAACGCCCTGAAACGCCTCGAAACCACCGCCAGAAAACAAGGACAAACCCAACTATTCATCGAAGCACCCTACCGCAACCGGGGCGTTCTGGAAACTGCTTTCCAACAATTAAATCCCAATACCCAATTTTGTATCGCCGCCGACCTAACCTTACCCACCGAATATATTAAAACTCAATCGATTAAGGAATGGAAGAAGGCGGAATTGCCGGAATTGCATAAACGACCGGCGATTTTTTTGATTGGGTAGCAGGGTTTTAAACACTACAAAGAATAAATATTTTTAACAAAAATATTTCATTTTATTTGGAATAGCGAAAAACGGTTTGTACATTTATCTTACATTCTTGTTGTTTTAACCCCGAATTACATAATTTCTTCCTTTTGCTCATCGGATATAGATAATACCATCTTATATCCATAAATCCATTATGTAATGAAAAGACTTTTTTCTTTCTTTCTTTCTTTCTTTCTTTCTTTCTTTGCGCAATAACACTGCAAGCGCAAATCATACCGGAAAAGCCAAGATTTAATTTTAGCGAAAATGCACCGGAATCTGATTTTCCTTCTGAATTTTCCTGTGAGGGACTTATTATTCATCCTAATGACGAAGATTTTGGTGATGATCCAGCGAGTATCAGTAAAATTATTATCTGGACGAATGATACAGATGATGAATATCACACGCCTTATCAAATTGCCGACCGGGTCGTAAAAATAGAGGTGAAATTTCCTCTTGCTCAAACAGAAAACACGGTTTATTTTAGAGTTATTGACCATGATGACGAATCTCCTTATGAAACAGATATTTTAGAACCTGATAATTATGAGGCAGTTGGGATAAATGGTGTAGGACTCCACACTTCTTCCGCTGTGTTGGGTGCTGGTGAGTCGTTCCTGGCCGTTAACATAAATAGTTCTCAGGGATTTAAAACGGCGACTTGTTATCTGCAAGTTACTGATAGATATTCTGGTGATAACTATAAGGTCGAGGCGAGTCTTGATCCAGGATTTCCTTCTGGGTCTACCGTTGAAACGAGTAACTTGGTGGCCTGGAAGCGGGCGTATGTGGAACTTAGGAAAAGTTATCAAAATGGTGGATTCTTATCTAGAGGAGATGATCTTGATCAAGACAATATGATTGAATTATTTAATAATTCAGATTTTGAGATAGGGGATGAAATTGTCATATTTGATAATAATCCACTTACAGCAGATATAGAAACTAGGGTCATAGGGAAAAGTGGGGAACATCTATTGGAAGTAGAGGTACCAATTTTGATTAACTTATCTGGTTATTCTGGTATTAGAATTAAGAATGATGAAAGAATTATTTCTGTACCAGTTATTGAAGAGGGCAAAGGATTAAGTGAACTAACAAATATTAAACTAAGAGTTCAAGATGCATTTGGATATAATGGAAATGGAAATGATACAAATTTTGATAATGACCTGAATAATCTTGGTCAGGGAGATTATAATGCCCCTTCTGGTGGGGTTTTTACTGAATTTAGACTATTTTATGGTAGTCCAGTGCCTACTTGGAAAGGAAATTTTAGCATACTTTGGGGAAGAGATAATGAATATATGGATTTTTGGCAAACGAACGTCTCTCCTAGTTACTATACATTTTATTTGGTCAATTGGGATGAAAATAATCCTGATTCTGGAACAGGAGGAGGTCTTACCTACACTTCAAAAAATAATTCAATGGTTTTTGTGGTACCTCCGCCTCTTTCTACTATCCCTATTTCCGCAGATGTAGGACACTCAATACTTAATACAATTGTTCATGAATTGGGGCATTGTGTAAATGCTCCTGCATCAGGAAATGCTCAAAATCATACAGATACTAATTTTCACTTTGATAATCTTATTTCAAACGATACTGCAAATAAATGCATTATGACTTATGCTAATATTGGTGATCCTGCTACTCAAGAAGGTAATCATCAATACAGAAATTCAGCAGAATTTGATTCACATCATAATCATCTAGGAGGTGATTCTGGGACTGGGACAGGTGACAGCTGTATTGAAGATATTAGAGAATTCGCTTGGCCAGACGAATGGCAATAAACAATTAAAAACAAGATAAATGAAAAATCTAATTATTTTTATTATAATCATACTGATTTTATCAAGTTGTTTGACAACTAAAAAGCTAAATTTCGAATTGCCCGCTGATAAAATTTCAAAAACAACTTTGAGGTTGAATCCTAAAGATACTGCTTTATTTGAATTGATTTACATAAATGATACTGATCAACATACAGCAATTGGGAAATCTTATGGAGATTATGATGTTGAATTTATGATATTTGATAAGGATGGAAATCAACTTAATCGAGTTAACGGAACTGCTTGTAGTAGTGTTTTTGTGGCTCCAGGAGAAAGAATTATAATTTCAGATTTTATGACTATCATAGTTCAAAGTGCTCTGAAAGAGGCTAAAATGGACGAATTATCTTTTGGTAATTACACCATAGTTTGGAATCCTACCCATCTTGGACTCAATTATTCTATGAATTTTTTTTACGATCAAGGTGATATTGAATACCTAATAGATTATAAAAATAAATTATATGAAAATTATAGGAAAAGTAAAAATAACAAAAACAAATAAAATGAAAAAAATAAATATTATACTAACAATCATGCTATCCATTCTTTGGATACCAATAAACACCTTCGCACAGGCCCGTATAGAGGTCACTGTGCAAAACGCCACCAATGGAAACAATAATGGCGTTTTAACCATCGAAGTATTTGGAACTTTTGGAAACTACGATTATCGTGTTCTTGATAAAGAGGGAGTAACCGTTGATTTTGAATTTAATAGACCAGAAAATTTTAAAATTTTCTCTGGTATGGCTCCAGGGGAATATGAAGTAATCGTCAATAATGGACAAAACTGTGTGGCTGGATGGTCAGGACTTATCAAGTGTGTTAATAGTAGTAACAATCGTCCGTGTTCAATTGTGAGCTTACCTGTTGAACCAGCACCGGGTACTGGTACTGACTCGAAAAAAGCAGTTTATATTGGTGATCCAGTAGGAGAACCAAGTAGTCCAGGGTACTTTTTAGATTTAGCCAGAATGACAAACATGAAGGAGGCACAATTAAACGCGCTTTCTGAAAAAATGGAAAATAAAATATCTGTTGAAACCAATAAAATATTGACGGGAGGCACCTCTAATTTTGAAATACCAGCGCAAGAAGAGATTAATACGGACGCCCGATTCGTTTATAAATTTAACGAAGCCGGTGAAATGGAATGGCTCGTACAACAGTATCCTGAAAAAATTACCGCAAAAGAGAGATCCTCGTCCAATGAGCGTCAATTACCTGTATCAATTGAAAATACAAAACTGGCAATAACTGCCATTTTTCCGAATCCCTTTGAGTCGCTGATTAATATATCGGTGAATGGCGTTAAAGAAGAGAAGGTACAAGTACAATTATTAAATCTATCAGGCCAGTTATTGTTAGAGAAAGAATATTCACTGACTAAAGGGGTGAATAATCTTCAAGTAGAAACAACCAAAGAATTACCGCAAGGATCTTATTTTTTGACGATCCTGGATCAAGAGGGCAATCGTTATACGAAAACGATTATTCATTAATCATTTAAAAAACCACTCATGGAGATTTATATCTGAATGAGTGGTTTTACATATTCTAAGGTACTATGTTTCTAAGAATGTTAATAGTAACTATTCTTTCTATCTGTCAAATATACAGCGTATCATTTGGACAGAGTATCATTACCGGCTTTAGTTGTCAATATGAAATAATCGGAGATGATCCGGATAATTCAGAAGAAGTAATAATCAGGGTTCGTGCCAACAATACAAGACGTTGTGAAAGTGGAATATCAGCCGTCAACAATTTCTATATGGCGGTGGCAGATACTTTTTACTCTGAATATCCAGGCTATAATATTCGGGCGATGTTTGATTCAATAACTCCAGTCGAAAACCCGGATTATTCTTGTCTGATTATTCCTGATCCTCCTTGTTATAATTTGTTTCATCTCAGTACCAGAAGTAATGTTGAGTTTACGATTCCAAAATTTGCAGATGATCAATTAATATTAATAGCGGATGATCGTTGTTGTAGAGATGCTGATTTTACAAATGTTGATGTGATTTCGAGTAATCATTTTCGTCGATTGTTAGTAAACTTTACGGTTACTGGAAAAGCTATTGCTTCCCATAATAAAAGCCCAGTTGTAGTGGATGAAATTCCCACCATATTCTGCAAAGGAGTTTCTACGGTGATTCAGCAACCGATGACGGATGAAGAAGGAGATCAGGTAGTATTTAAATTTTGTGCACCGTTACTGGGAAATAATCACGAAGATGAATTTTGTACAGGAGCAGTCCCCATTTGTCCGCCCTTCGAAGAAATCTCCTATAATTTTCCGGAATATACACCTACCCGCCCATTGGGGCTGAATTCTACTTTAGAAATGGATCCTCTGACGGGAGAAATAACGGTGATACCTGAACAGGAAGGAAGATTTTTGGTAGGTATTTGTTTGGAGGAATATCGTGATGGAGCCTTGTTAAGTATCATGCGCCGGGAAGCACAATTTTACGTCGTGGATTGTATTCCCAAAGTAGAAGCAAGGATTCCTGCTCCCGAAATGAAAGGAGATACCGCAGTTTTCCCCCTTTGCAATGAAACGACCCTCACGATTCCAAATGAAAGTACCGATACTAATTTCATTACCAATTATTTCTGGATTTTTGAAACAGCAGAAGGGCTGGATACTTTTTATCAATGGAAACCAACGATTGATTTTGGTGTGTCGGGTGATTATCATGGCCAGTTATTTCTGGAATCAGAAGATGGATGTGATGAAATTGCACCAGTGCTGGTAAGAGTAAATACTGCTTTGACAGCTGAGTTTACTTACAGCTACGACACCTGTGTGGCAGGGGCAGTGAGTTTTTTAGATGCCTCTTCTAGTGAAGAAGTACCGATTATTAGTTGGTCCTGGGATTTTGGCAATCAGGATTTTTCCAGTTTTAGTAATCCAGTCTATCGCTATACCGCTCCGGGAAGCTATCCGGTGATTTTAGAGATTGAAGACGAATATGGTTGCCGGGATTCTCTGATCGAAATGATTAACTGGCAACCAGCCCCGGCTTTGTTGATTGTCGATCCCAGCAGCTTTGCCGGCTGTACTCCTCTGGAAGTTTCGTTAACTAATCTATCCACACCAGTTGATACGACTTACCAAACCCGTTGGGATTTTGGTGATGGAACTGAGTCAACGGAGATTAGTCCGCAGCATACTTATACCGTACCAGGAACTTATACCATCAGCCTGTCGGTTACTTCTCCCTTGGGTTGTCGGATTGATACGATATACCAAAACTGGATTCAGGTGGATACCTCCGTAGTGGCTAATTTCGAATACCTGCCGGAAATATTGGATTTTACCACTGATGAAATTGAGTTGTTCAACAAATCCGAAAGAGCAGTTGGTCAATCCTGGTTGTTCAATGACGTTTTATATACCAGTAGTGAAAATTTAACTTACCGGATTATTGATACCGGAAAATTGGTTATTACTTTATTTGCCTGGGATCAATACGATTGTGTAGATTCTATCTCACAGATATTATCTTTTACAAATCCTTCCACCTACTTTTTACCCAATGCTTTTACCCCGAATGGAGATGGTAATAACGAAATATTCGTAGGAGTAGGGGTATTTGATAATATTCAATCTTTTCAGATACGCATCTTTGACCGGTGGGGACAAGAGGTCTTTTCATCTACTGACCCGAATATTGGCTGGAATGGTCGCTACCAGAATGTCGGAAAGCAAATGCCTCCGGGAGTCTATACGTATCAGGGGATTGTTTCTTTTCTTAATGAAGATCCAGCCTACCTCAAAGGGAATGTAGTTTTAGTTTTATAACCATCCCACCCCACCTCCACCGTTTTTGGCCTGCATTTTGGCATATTTTAAAATTCTCACCATTTCTTTGAAAAATCATACCAAACCAGTACACTTGGCCGTTTTAGACAGGTTGTATTAATAGTCTTTCTAATAAGGCGTTTTTATCTTAACTTTGCAACTGCAAACTTACCTGCCAGTATTTATATACCTTCATGAACATTTAAATCTAAATCCCGGTGAAAAATCTTTGTCTGCTTTTTGCGTTTTTTCTTTTTGGATCAACTCTTTCCGCTCAGGAGGGGTGGGAACTGGGAGGATGGGTCGGTACTGCTAATTATTTCGGGGATCTGAATACGACTTTTGACGTAGGAGATGCGGGATTAGCGGCAGGCGTCATCGCCCGGTATAATTTCAATACCCGAATTTGTATGAAGGCTACCTTCAACTATTTGCGCGTAGCCGCTTCGGATGCTGATTCCGATAATACGTTTGAGCGAACCCGGAATCTGGATTTTCGTTCCGACGTCTGGGATGGTAGTTTTAATTTTGAATTTAACTTCCTGAACTACGTCCACGGTTCCAGTGATGAATTTTTTACGCCGTATCTTTTTGCAGGTTTTTCTATTTTTCAATATAATCCAACCACGGAGCTGGACGGTGAAACCTACGAATTACGCGCTTTCGGGACCGAGGGACAATTCCGGGGAGAAGAATACTCTACCGTTTCCGGAGGACTGAATTACGGAGTGGGCCTTAAGATCGACCTGAGTTACCGCTGGAGTGTCAATGTTCAACTCAGCGGACGTAAAATATTTACCGATTACCTGGATGATGTCAGTGGCGTATATCCGGACTTTAACGACCTGGAGAGTCTCCGGGGTGATATTGCCGTAGCACTTTCTGACCGCTCCGTAGGGGCCGAAGGGGTCGCCATCGCGCAGGAAGGACGACAGCGTGGCAATGGCCGTAGAAATGACAGCTACGCTACGCTGGGAGTCGGAATCGTTTATTATTTCGGTAGCCTGAAATGTCCGCCCATCACACGTTAGTGGTAGTGATAATGAATAATTTTACAATGAAAAATACCCGTCTATCGAATAAGGTACGGTACGCGATCACGTAACCCAAAACCCAAAACTCAAAACCCAAACCCCCGCCCCGCAAAAATGGTCAACCAAACCACTATCCACCTCCCCGCTTATTCCCGTGGCTATCACCTGATCACACACGAAGTGCTAACCCATCTCGGATCTTTGCCAGCAACCGGATTTATCCACCTGTTCATTCAGCATACTTCTGCGGCCATCACCATCAATGAAAATGCCGACCCTTCCGTACGGGTAGACTTTGAAAATATTTTCAATCAACTCGTACCGGAAAATCTGCCCTTTCTAACCCATACGATGGAAGGGCCCGATGATATGCCTGCCCACATCAAGGCCGCATTGATTGGCCACAGCGTTCAGATTCCGATCACTGATCATCGCCTTAATTTAGGAACCTGGCAGGGCATTTATTTATGTGAATTTCGTAACCACGCCAGCGGACGTAAGCTGATAGCCTCTGTTTACAGCTAGTATTCTCCTGTTAGCTTAGAATGTGGATAATTTTTTCAGAATGTGGATAACTTAAAAATGTGGATAACTATAAACCCAATTTTTATTTCACAATAAATTTTGTAATTAACTGATTATATGTTTTTTACGACTGTTTGCTTAATAATTATTAACAGGGTGAAAAAAATAGTTTTCCACAAAACGAATTAAGTTTTATTAAAATATAAACATTTGACTGTTGGTAATTTTTTTCTTTTTTACCACGGCTATCCAGTATTATTGTACTGAAACCCACCTAATGCCGTACTAAGACATTCTGATCCGTCCCACTAACTTTTCCAATAAAAGAGTAATTACATTATATCAATGCACCTCGCGTGTGTAAACAATTTGATTTTATTAAAACAACTAAAATGAGAAAACTTATCCAATCACTATTAGTGTGTATGGCCTTCGGCTGCCTTCTTTCGTCTTGTGTTTCTAAAAAGAAATTCGAGCAATTAATGAGTGACAAAACGACTATTGATCAGGTACTGGCAGAAAATCAGGAGAAAGTGAGAAACCTGGAAAAAAATATCGCTACCCTCGAATCAGAAAAAGAAGAACTGGGCAAAATCATGGAAGAAAAAACCAGTGAATTGTCCGATGAAATTTCTGCGGCCAATGATGAACTGATGAATACTAAAAAATCACTGGAAGAAATGGAAGCGGTCGTAGCTGCCAGAGATTCACAATTGACCATGGTACAGGAAAAAGTAAGTGCTACTTTTGAAGCTTACCGCAAAGGTGGGTTTGACCTCACAGCCGATAGTGACGGATTGACCGTAAATACGCCTTCCCCTATTCGCTTTCGCAGCGGTTCTACGAGGGTAGACCAGGAAAGTCAGATGGTACTAAACGACCTTGCTACCAAACTGAAGCAGAATCCGGGCGTAAAACTCCTCGTGGAAGGTCACACCGATAGTGTACCTATGAAGGAAGGTGCCAGATTTCGTGACAACATGGAACTGAGCACCGCCCGCGCTAATCAGGTGGTAGCCGAACTCGTCAGAATGGGCGTAAGTCCAACCCAGCTTACCGCCGCCGGACGCGGAGATACGATGCCTAAATTTCAGGATGAGAGTGATTCGGAAGAAATCCGCGCCATGAACCGCCGTACCGAATTTATTCTGATGGCAGACGTAGCTCCTTTATTTGAAATGTCAAAAGAAATGAACTAGCGGCATTACTCTAAAAAAGTATTTTTGCAAAGACGGTGTCCCGAACTTGATTCGGGACACCGTCTTTGCAGAAATCTTAACATATACTGTTTGGCTGGTGGTGGTCAATTAATATTCTTTCGACGTGTTTTTACCCTTGAAACAGCCTAAACAACTAAACGATCTTCCTGCCGACGCAGGAAGGCAGGTTAAACAAATCACAAACAATTAAACACCCCCACATTCCAACAGACAAAAAAAGGGCTGCTCACTGAAACGTAAGCAACCCTTTTTAATTTTTCGTTTTGTAGGATAGGTCTAGTACGGGAATTCCATGACCGCATTGACGCGATACACATATCTCCAGAGAGAGATAAATAGGATAAAAGCAATTACAAAAATAGCGATCGCTTTGCCTTTTAGTCCTGCGTTTTGAATTTCTTCACTCATTGTATTAATTTTTTCAAAAAAGTTTTTAAAAACTTGCTACAAAATAAAGGAAAATATAGTTAACAAGCAAAGAAACGTGAGCACTGGCAATTTTGTTGAAAATTGTTCAGATTTTCAGCGGGGCACATTTTGCTTTCATCCATTCTTTTTCTTCCGGATTCAGTAAAGGGCTTAATTCCGAAAATACCTTTTGGTGATAATCATTCAACCACGCTCTTTCCGTTTCAGTTAGCAATTCTTTTTTCACCAGACTAAGATCAATCGGAAATAAAGTAACCGTATCAAATTTTAAAAAACGACCGAAAGCAGATTCGCCCGCCGACGTGGTTAGAACGAGATTCTCAATTCTAATCCCATAGCGATCCGGCAGATAAAGGCCCGGTTCGTTGGACGTAAGCATTCCCGTTTCGAGTGGTACACTGCCCCTGCCCGCAGAGGATGAAATACTCTGAGGCCCTTCGTGAACATTCAGAAAAAAACCAACCCCATGCCCCGTACCATGGCCGTAGTCTAAATGTGCCTTCCACAAATCCTGTCTCGCCAGCGTATCAATCTGATAGCCTTTTGTTCCTTCGGGATAATGCAGCATGGCTATGCCCAAATGTCCTTTCAATACCAACGTATAATGCAGCCGCTGGTCGTCCGTCACCAGTCCCAAAGCGGTCGTCCGGGTGATATCCGTCGTACCGCTCTCGTATTGTCCGCCCGAGTCCAGGAGTAACAGACCTTCAGGCTGAATAGTCGCAGATTTTCCATGTTCAGGACGGTAATGAACGATTGCTCCGTTGGCCTGATATCCCACGATAGCCGGAAAACTCTCTCCGTAGTAGCCAGGTTGTTCAGCCCGGAAAGCGGCCAGTTGATCGGCTAATGCTGCTTCGGTTACTGGTGTGTTTGAAGTCAGTTTTTCTTCCAGCCACCGGTACAGCCGGGTCAGTGCAACACCATCGTATCGCATGGCCTGCCGGATATGTTTGATTTCGGTTTCGTTCTTTTTCCCCTTTAGTTTCTGAACAATAGATCCTTCCGCAATAATATGAGCGTTGGTAATTTTCTGGTGTAAACCAATACTGGTAGTATTTTTATCGATTAGTAAATTTACCGTAGCGGGAAGATTTTCCAAAGAAGCGGTAATCGATGAATAATCTTTCAGGATCACCCCATCCGTATTTAATTTTTCTCTTAAATTTTGCGATATTTTTTGAACATCTGTAAATAAATAAACTTTATCTATTGCAACAATTGCGTAAGCTATAAAGACTGGATTGAAGGCGATATCTCTCCCGCGCAGATTAAAGGTCCAGGCAATTTCATCGAGTGCGGAGAGTAAATAATGATCCGCTTTCTGTGTTTTCATTGCCTGGCGGATTTGCGCAAATTTTTGACTTCTGGTCAGGCCGGCAAAAGCAGGAGGGAGTGCAAAAATAGCGGCGTCCGGAATAGGTGGACGATCGGGCCATATTTCCCCGATGAGATCATGATTGTTTTCAAATTCGAGTCCATACTGATGCAGGATTTTAGCAATATGCCGGTTTTGGTTGAGGGAACAAAGCATGCCGTCTATTCCCAGGGTCGAACCTTTGGGAAGGTTTTTCACCAGCCATTCGATGTATTCCGGTCCGCGGGCTGGGCCCAGGCGATGGAGTTGAATCGGGGTATTGGAAAGTTCTTGTTCGGCCTGAATAAAATACCGGGAGTCGGTCCACAGACCGGCATGATCCATTGTGACGACGAGTACACCCGCAGATCCGGTGAAACCGGACAACCATTTTCGACTTTCCCAGTGGGGAGCTACGTATTCGCTTTGATGAGGATCACTCGAAGGAATGAGATAGGCGGCCAGATTGCGGGCTTTCATAGATGCCCGGAGCGCGGCTATTTTTGCTGATATTTCCATAAATGTATTGAATTATATTGGTTCTCTTTTTGTCCCAAACATATATAAAATTTATTTACCAGTTCATATCTGCATCTTTTTTTCATTATCAGCCGTTAACGCATAGGTAATATTTGTTATAAGATATAATTAAATGTGTTTATTTGGCATATTTTTTGAGAAAAAAATTCGCGAAAACTGGACATATTAGAATAATTGATTTATATTGCAATAATTCTCAACTAAAACCAACTTACTTTGTTATTATTTTTAGTAGTCGAGAATCCTCATAACCATCTGATTTTAAAGTCTTTATGATTTACGTTAAAGATTTAACAATCAACCATGACTTAGCATCTTACAATTTTTTATTTACGAACCAAAGCGCTGTGATTATTGTTAAACTTTTATTGAAAAAAACAATCAGATGCTTAAGCAAAGCCTAAATCAGAAATTTTTACAAAAATTATCACCTCAGCAAATTCAATTAATGAAGTTGCTGCAGATTCCTACTGCTACTTTGGATCAACGGATTAAAGAGGAATTGGAAGCCAATCCTGCCCTGGATGAAGGAGAAGAGGAATACGAAGACGGCGAAGATGCTTTCGCAAAGGATAAAGAGGATGAGAAAGAAAAAGCGGATAACGAAGAGATAGAACGGGACGACGAATATGAGTTGGATGACTACCTCACCGAGTATATAGAAGATGATCCTTCCAGTTATAAATTAAACGCTAATAATTATTCTGCCGACGATGAGGACAAAACAGTTCCGATTGCGGTCGAAGATACTTTTCACGAATATCTCGAGCAACAGCTTGGGATGCTGAAACTGGCCGACGAAAGGGTAGAGAAGGTAGCTAAACAAATCATCGGGAGCATCGATGATGACGGTTATCTGCGCCGGGAACCGGAAGCGATCAAGGATGATCTGGTCTTTTCACAAAATGTAGAGACAAACGTAGAAGAAATAAATGCGTTGTTGTCATTAATTCAGCGTTTTGATCCACCGGGTATCGGATCCCGTAATCTGCAGGAATGTCTGGAATTACAGTTGCGCCACCGGTTGGAAACTGCCACGGATATCGATGACGAAGAAGAAAGAATTATTCGTATTGCCATTCGGATTATTTCAGAATACTTTGATGAGTTTTCTAAAAAGCATTATCAGAAATTGCAAAGACAACTCAATATCACCGAAGGACAACTTAAATCCTGTATTGAGCAGGTTTTAAAATTAAATCCAAAACCCGCCAGCGGACACCGTTCCGGAAATTCCCGTTCTTCCCAGTATATTGTTCCTGATTTTACGATTGTCAACCGGGACGGAGAACTCGACCTGACGCTTAATTCCCGTAACGCACCTGACTTGCGAATCAACGAACATTATAAAGACATGCTGAAATCTTACAAAGCGAGCCGTAAAGACCCGCGTAGTAATAAGCAGCAAAAGGAAGCGGTCCTCTTTATCAAGCAAAAAATTGACTCGGCCAAATGGTTTATTGATGCCATCCGGCAAAGACAGCAAACGATGTATAAGACGATGTACTCGATTATGCAATACCAGTATGATTTTTTCCGAACGGGTGATCAGAAGATGTTGCGTCCGATGATTCTGAAGGACATTGCTGATATTACTGGCCTGGATATTTCGACCGTTTCGCGGGTTGCCAACAGTAAATTTGTGCAAACAGAATTCGGAACTAAACGGCTAAAAGATTTCTTTTCTGAATCTTTACAAACCAGTTCTGGGGAAGAGGTTTCTACCTTGGAAGTAAAGAAAATCCTCACAGATATTATTGACGAAGAAAATAAGCGAAAGCCCTTTTCTGACGAAAAGCTTAAAAATATTCTACGCGAAAAAGGCTACAACATTGCGCGGAGAACGGTCGCAAAATACCGCGAGCAACTCAATATTTCCGTCGCCAGATTGCGTAAAGAACTCTAGTGAAATTATACACTAAGGATTATTATTTACCCTCATCGTGCTGAATCACGGTGAGGGTAAATTGTTTTGGGGCGGACCATGAAATAAGTTTGTTTGAAAATACTAAGCTAAGTTTTTACCTTTATGGGAATCAATGAATTCTTGTATTCAAACTATAGATTCAACTCAAAACTTATGAAATTTAAAATACCTTACTGGATTTTCACGGTGGGAATGTGTGGAATGTTCCTTTTTTCAGCACAAATGTATTTCAGAAATTATGAAATGGTCACTGGCTATTTTGAAAACCACATGGGATTTCCGGGGTGGATGGTTTATCCGCTAGCCGTTGCCAAAATTTTGGGAGTCATTGCCGTTGTTTCAAATCTAAGCCGAATGCTCAAAGAATGGGCGTACGCCGGATTTTTCTTCGATGGTGTCATGGCTTTCACTGCACATTATATGGTTGGAGACGGAATAGCACCGATGGCGCTTTTTGCAATCGTGATGACAATCGGATCGCGGATTATGTGGGAACTGGTGGAAAGGCAGAAACGGATAGAGGCATTAGTATAAATCCCACGGGCTTGTCCAAAATTTTAACCCGGACCCCGGGGAGAAGGTTGTTTATTTGTTTAAAATGTTTAATCGTTTAGCTTGCCTTAAAAAGTGTTTTTCACGCAGAGAAACAGAAAACGCTGAGCGATCGTGTATATCTTTTATTGTGAAAAAAGCATACAGCTCATTTTTGTTAAATACGATTCAACGATTCCATACATCGGCAAAAAATGACAGAAATTTACCCCGACCCCGAGGAGGGAGTTCCCGTAATTTTTCACCTTGTTCCAGCTGACTTGGTTTAGATCCGCACATCAAAAAATCCGCACATCCGCACATCAAAAAAATCCGCACATCCACTAATCAACCAACCCATCCAATCCTTCCAATAAAATCCCGCAAGCCTTTTCAATCTCCGCCTCCGTAATAATCAACGGCGGAGCAATCCGGATCGAACGGTCGTTAAATAAAAACCAATCCGTAATCAATCCTTTTTCCAGACAGATTTTAATCACCTTTTGGACCTTTTCAAAACTATCCAGTTCCACCGCCAACCACAATCCGGCGCTACGTACGGCCCGAATTTCGGGATGTACCAATTTTTTCAGAAATAGTTGTTCCTTCATTTTTACCGAATCAATAATACCGGATGATTTGATGAAATTCAGGGTGGCCAATGCCGCCGCACAGCTCACCGGATGTCCGCCAAACGTGGTAATATGTCCCAGCAAAGGATTGTTAGAAAAAACTTTCATTACCTGCTGACTGGCCACAAACGCACCGATCGGCATACCGCCGCCCATGCCTTTGGCCAGCAGTAAAATATCGGGAACAACATCATATTGCTCAAAGGCAAAAAAGCTTCCCGTTCGTCCGTAACCCGCCTGTATTTCATCAAAGATAAGCAGCGTACCTGTTTCAGTACAACGGTTTCTTAGTTTTGTAAGATAATTGTTTATTGGTTTTCGGATACCCCATTCGGCCTGTACAGTTTCGACGATGACAGCCGCTGTTTTTTCAGTAATTCGCTGCAAACAAAAATCACAGTTGAACTCAATATGGCTGATGCCCGGCAATAAAGGACGATACGGTCCCGTAAAATAATCGTCGCTCATCAGACTGGCCGCACCCTGTGTACTGCCGTGATAAGCTTTGTAACAGGAAATAATTTCGGCCCGTCCGGTGTAGCGTTTGGCCAGTTTCATGGCACCCTCCGTAGCTTCGGTTCCTGAATTGACCAGATATACACTATCCAGCGAATCAGGTAGTAATTCCGTGAGCGCCTTCGCTAAATTTACCTGTGGACTCAACAGATATTCTCCGTAGACCATCGTATGTAAATACCGCTCGCTTTGTTCCCGGATGGCTGCTACCACTGCCGGATGACAATGTCCCAATGCACTCACCCCAATCCCGGCGATCAAATCGAGATAAGACTTACCGTGTGGGTCGTACAGATAAATACCAGCTCCCCGCTCAATTTCCAGGAGCATCGGAAATTCACTGGTTTGAGCCAGATGACTAAGAAATACTTGCCTTAAATTGGGCATAAATGATGTTTTTTTGAATAAAATACGAAAATACTTTATTCTCAACTGTAAAATCGAAAAGCAGAAATACGGTATAAATCTTGTCAACTAAATAATGAATATACTGCCATTTCGCGGTTATTTTTTTCAAAAAAACTATTGTCGCTCAGCGTTCAAAAACCAAATTGATCAGATAAATATGTAATTTTATCCTGAATTTACGTTTTAATAGCAGCTCCGATGCCCACAAAATTATTATTCGTGACCAATCTCCCCTCTTTATGGAAGCATTAGAGAATGCTGAATACAAACGTTTATCAACCATAAACACATGAGATATTTACTCATTTTTGTCATCCTCATCACAATTTCTTTCTTTTCCTGTAATCAGGTAACGGAAAGAATGCCTGATTTTTCGGTGCACGGAGTAGATGTTTCGCACTATCAGTCACACATAAACTGGTACGAAGTAGCGTCGGAAGGTATTGATTTTGGGTTTGTAAAAGCGACCGAAGGAGCTACTATGAATGATACGCTTTTTTGTCAGAACTGGCTGGAAATGGAAAATGCAGGTATCATTCGCGGCGCTTATCATTTTTTCCGGCCCGGCACCTCGGCTATTGCACAGGCGCAGCATTTTATCGAAAATGTGGATTTGCAGTACGGTGATTTACCTCCCGTACTGGACGTGGAAGTGCTGGATGATGTAAATAAAGATGTGATGGTTGCCCGGTTAAAAATCTGGCTGGAAATGGTCGAAGAAGCCTTTGGTGTGCGTCCCATCATTTATACCAATATGAAATATTATAACCATTACCTGGCGGAAGATTTTGCGGAGCATACGCTGTGGATCGCTCGGTATAATGACAAAAAAACACCCGAACTTTCCAAAGATAGAAACTGGGACTTTTGGCAATATGGTAACCGGGGAAGAATTGCTGGTATTAACGGTGCCGTTGATTTAAACGTTTTTCAGGGGACACATACGGATCTCTTATCCATCACTATTTCACCTTTCTCCAGTCCGGCTACCGCCGCCAGGTAAGCTTAAAAAAGGATTTACCAGTCCCGGAATTGTTAGATTTTTGTTAAATTTTCTTCTTCCTGCCTTGGCCGACCTTCTATCTGCACCGTCGATTGGCAGGTATCTCAGAATAGTATTATCTTAGAACTTTAAAACATATAAGAACCTGTAATAAATGACAGGTGCAGCTTTTTGGCAAAAAACTATAAAAAATTATCCATCATGAAACAACTCATTTTCAGTCTTTTCATTTTACTGGCCGCCACTGCTGTACACGCTGGCGGAATTGACTTTTTTCAGGGAACCTGGGAAGAAGCACTGGAAAAGGCAAAAAAAGAAGATAAATTAATCTTTGTTGACGCCTACACTACGTGGTGCGGACCGTGCAAGCGAATGTCCAAGCAGGTATTTACGCAGGACGCAGTTGGGGAGTTTTATAATAAGAATTTCATCGCCATGAAAATAGACATGGAGAAAACACCCGGCAGAAAATTTCAAAAAAAATATCCCGTATCGGCTTTTCCAACTTTGTACTATATCGACGGAGATGGAAAGGTAGCCCACGTAACCAAAGGCGGAAAAAGTCCGGAACAATTTATCCAGTTGGGCCAGATGGCGATGAAAAAAAACGACAAGAGTGGAGATTACGAGGCGGAGTATAACGAAGGAAAAAGAGACTACGATCTCGTCTACAATTATGTCAAAGCACTCAATAAAGCCGGTAAGCCAAGTCTGAAAATTGCCAATGACTACATCAAATCACAAAAAGATTTAACGACCGAAGAAAATCTGCGATTCATCCTGGAGGCAACCACGGAAGCGGATTCCCGCATCTTCGATTTATTGATGAAGCACAAACCAGCCATTGTACAACTGACCTCCGAAGCCGCAGTGAATGACCGGATTGAGGCGGCCTGTATCCGAACGGCTGACAAAGCCATCGAATATAAATATTATGACTTAATCACCGAGGCGACTGGTAAATTAAGACTCGTGGCACCTGATAAAGCGGAGGCATTTGAACATACCCAGGCCATGCGTTACCACGCGGCGGATCAGGAGCCGGCCGCGTACCTAAAATCCGCCGATGCCCTGGCTAAAATCTACAAGAAAAATCCCGACAACTTGCACAAACTGGCAATAGTGGTTGTAAAGCAATACGAAAAAAATCCTCAGGCACTCAAACAAGCCGAGAAATATGCTAAATCTGCTGCCAGTAGTGGCACCGATATTGCCTATTATTTTACGCAGGCTCAGATTTTAAAGAAAATGGGCAAATCTAAAGATGCAATTAAGGTAGCGGAGAAGGCCAAAAAAATGGCACAGGGAGATGCGACACAGGAAAAAGCCGCCGAACAGTTGATGCAGTCTTTGGGTAAATAAGTACATGGACCGTCTTGCCTGATTTTAGACATGCTCTTAGTCGCTTAGCAGTTATTTACACAATCAAACGAACATGAAAAAATTAAATTTTCTGGCTTTTCTATGCCTGATAACTTGTAGCCTGATGGCGCAGGGCAGTGATGGTATTGTATTTAAAAAAGATGATTGGTCTTCTATTTTGGCGCAGGCCAAAGCGGAAGATAAACTGATTTTTGTGGATGCTTACACGACCTGGTGTGGTCCCTGTAAAAAAATGGACCGGGACGTTTTTCCACAAATGGAAGTCGGTAGTTTTTATAATGCCATGTTTATCAACGTAAAAATGGATATGGAAAAAGGGCAGGGAATAAAACTGGCCAGAGATTATAATGTCAATGCTTTTCCCACTTTTTTATTTATTGATGGTAATGGAAAAATAATGCACCGTACCGCGGGATTTCACGATGTCAGCCAGTTTATTGCGCTCGGTAATGAAGCCGTAAATCCAACGGGAAGATTGTCTGCATTCGAGAAACAATATCAGGACGGAGATCGTGATCCTGAATTTCTAAAAAAATATACCAGGATTCGCTATGATATTGCGGATGGCAGTCACGACGATATCGCGCTCGAATATTTAAAGACGCAGGAAGACTGGGGAACGGAAGAAAACCGGACTTTCCTTTTCAATTATATCGTCAATGCTGATTCTGAATTGTTTGATTACCTTTTGGAAAACAAACAGTTATTCGCTGATATGTACGGACAGAATGCGGTGATGGCGAAAGTTCAGGAAGTGATTTACGCTTCCATCGAAGACACAAAAGACGATAGCAGCCTGGCTCAAATTGAGCGGTTATTCCAAAAAGCTTATCCGGACCGGGCCGAACAAATGACGGCGCGTTTTTCTATGACGTACTACCGGCAGGCCGGAGACCGGGAAAAATATATGGACGCCGCCACGGCTTATTATAAAAAATACAAGGCCGATGATCAGGCCGAACTCAACGAAGTTGCCTGGACATTTTATAAAATCACCAAGGATAAAAAAAGATTAAAGCAGGCAGTGAAGTTTGCAAAGCAGTCAGTCAAACTGGACAATAATTATTACAATAACGACACAATGGCGCACTTGTATTACGGTCTTGGCAAAAAGCGTAAAGCGATCAAGACGGCTAACAAAGCGATCGTTCTTGCCGAAAAAGAGTCGATTGATAATAGTGCAACGAAGGAATTGTTAGAAAAAATTAATAATCCGGAGCCAGCCGAAAATTAAACTAAAAATCAATCTCTATCAAAACGGGACAGTGATCGGAATGCACTGCATCCCCCAGTTGCCGGGCAGTCTTTAACTGGTCTTTCAGATTGTTTGTGATACACTGATAATCAATCCGCCAGCCTTTATTTTTTGCACGACAATTAAAGCGGTAGGTCCACCAGCTGAATTCCTGTTTTTCGGGATGCAAATACCGGAAGCTGTCGGTAAACCCACTGTCCAGCCATTTGGTCATCCAGGCCCGTTCTTCGGGGAGAAAACCGGAAGAATTCTTGTTTCCTTTTGGATTGTGAATATCGATATCCTCGTGGGCAATATTATAGTCCCCGACGACGATTAGCTTGGGTCGTTCCTTTTTGAGTTTCTCAATCCAGGGATAAAAATCATTCAGAAATTCGTATTTAAAACCCTGTCTTTCTTCGCCACTTGATCCCGAGGGAAAGTAACAATTCAGCAGCGTTACGTCGCCAAAATCAGTTCTCAGCACCCGGCCTTCCAGGTCATATTTTTCTATTCCGGTACCGGCAACAACATGGTCTGGTTTTACTTTTGAAAAGGTAGCCACACTGCTATAACCCTTTTTCTGAGCGCTGTGCCAGCAATGGTGATAGCCCATCTCTTCGAGTTCTTCGATGGGGCCCTGATCGGGCTGACACTTGGTTTCCTGCAGACAAACAATATCATACTGCCCGGCTTTCATCCAGTCGAGTAATCCTTTTTTTACCGCTGCGCGAATACCATTTACATTATAGCTAACAATGGATTTTTTCATTTTAGAATTTAAATTTTCTCAAAAAAATAGCATGCTTTCCGGATATATGTCTAAATTTACCGTCGGAGTTTTTACAAAACTTCCAAGTCCCAAAGCGTATTGGAAAGCCTGATACAGCTTTTATAACACACCTAATCCTATTTGAGCATTTACGATGTTTAAACGGGATTTTTTGTTTTAATCAATAAGAACTCTCCGAGGCTCTACCTCGGATGAACACGCCAGCGGGACTGATTAACTCATTTACCGATTAACTGTGTTAAGCGCTGAGCGATACCCCGACGGCTTGCCTCGGGGAGCCTCACTAAGAACTGGTTCTAAGCCCACACCTTGCAACCTTCCGTACAGTTTTTACAGATGTCAATCTGGTCTCGTCCTTTTAAGAGTTTTGCTCTGAAACCCTGGTAAGTGGGACCTTGCCATGCTTCTCTGAAACTTTCTTTTTTTAAATCTCCCAGCCGGTGCGTAGCATCCTTATCGAAACAACAGGGAACGACTAAACCATCCCAGGTAATCACACAGGCGTGCCACAACTTCCAGCAATGATCCAGTAATTCGTTTTTTACTTCGTAGGTGCCATCGGACGTTTGCCGGTACCGGGCATATTTATCAATCGTAGGAATCAGCTCATTTCCGTGCTCATAATCATAAACCTGCGCCGTTTTTAATTTTACCTCATCCACACCGATTTCTTCGGCCAGTTTATAAATTTCCGGAATCTGATGCTCATTTGGTTTAACCACCAAAAATTGAAAAATAATGTGTGGCGTTTTAGAATTTAATTTCTTTTTCCACTTCACTACGTTTCGGGCGCCCATGAGGACATTTTCCAGTTTTCCCTCTTTTCGGTAATTTTCGTATACCTCCTGCGTCGTGCCATCCACCGAAATAATAAGTCTGTTTAAGCCAGACTCAATCGTCTTGCGGGCATTTTCATCATTGAGAAAATGCGCGTTGGTGGAGGTGATGGTATAAATTCCCCGTTCGTCGGCATATTTTACCATCTCCAGAAATTTCGGATTGATGTAAGGTTCTCCCTGAAAATAAAAGATGAGGTAGAGTAGTTCCTTGTGTAGTTCGTCGATCGTATCCCGGAAAAAATCTTCTTTCAGATTTCCCGTAGGACGGCTGAAAGCCCGCAATCCGCTGGGACATTCCGGACAACGTAAGTTACAGGCAGTTGTCGGTTCCATACTGATCGTCATCGGCATTCCCCACTGAATCGGCTTACGCGTCCATTTTGTTACATAGAAGGAGACAAACACCTTGGTGATGTTCCAAAGCCGCCGGATGGTCAGCTTTCGCAAAAATGCCATTGTATCGTTGAAGTAGATATTCATGATAGAACAAAATTAAACAAAAAGGAGGAAGGTAACCGGCCCGGAAGGTGCCTGATGTAATATTAGCACAGGTGATAAATTTTGGGGATTGGAGTTAGCCAGTTTTGATACTATTCCGGAAAATCTTCCTGTTCACATAATGCGCGCCGGATTCCCGTCACTTTCAGCAGACACTCCTCGTACTCCAGCTCCGGAACGGAATCGTTCACAATGGCTCCGCCGACTTGAAACGAAAGGTAACGCTCCGCTGCGTTGTACAGCATGCTCCGGATAACCACATTAAAATCAAAATCCCCTGCCGGTGTGATGTACCCAACGGCCCCTGAGTACAGCCCGCGTTTGGACTGTTCGTACTGTTCTATCAGTTCCATACTCCGGATTTTTGGGGCTCCGGTCATGGATCCCATCGGGAAAGCATTTTTGAGCACATCCGCAAAGTCGAAAGACGGAGCCAGAGTACCCGTGACGGTAGAAATCAGGTGATTAACCTGCGCGAAAGGATAGATACCAAATAATTCTTTTACTTGCACCGAACCCGGTATACAGGTGCGGGAAAGATCATTTCTGACCAGATCCACAATCATCACATTTTCGGAACGGTCCTTTCGGCTGGTCAGTAATTGTTGTGTCAGTTTTTTATTTTCGGAAGCCGTTTTTCCACGTTTGATGGTTCCTTTGATGGGTTGAGAAATGAGTTGTGATTCTTCTTTTTTTAGAAATCGTTCCGGACTGGCGCAAAGCAAATATTTATTATCCAACCGGTAAAAGGCTGAAAAAGGAGCCTGACTGATTTTATTAAATTTGTAAAAAAGAGCAGTGGGAGAAAGGTCAATATCATCGACATAAAATTCCTGGCAGAAATTCATTTCGTAGATATCGCCACGCAAAAGATGGTCTTTTATTTTTGTAACGGTATCTAAATAATCCGCTTTACTAATTCTGGGTTTTATCTGGGTCGGATCAATCGTAGTAAAATCGGATATAGGCGTGTCCGGAAAAGTTTGAATAGTTTTCCAGATTTCAGCCGGAGATTCTTTGCAACTACTAATTTCTACTTTGTCAGAAAAAATTTGTATCAAATAAACGGGTTGAAAAAAATGCATTTCCGGCAACTGAATATAATCCGGATTCCGGGAATGGAGCTTTTCAATCTTGTTTTTCAGGTCGTAACTTAAATAACCAAATAACCAGCCGCCTGTTTTTTTATGAAAATCCCGTAATTGCTGAAAAGGAGCAGGTTGACTCAAATGATAAGAAAATTGATCTTGCTGGCCCACAGCCAGCAATCCTTCGTAATTACCGTACAAGCCCTGACCATAAGCATTACTATCCAGATAGCAAACAGGATTGAAACCTTGTGCCCAGCGAAATAACTGCTGCTTTATTTTTGGCAGCGATGTTATCTTAAAGGTTTGTTTTTGTCGGTCAATCACTTCCTTCATCTATACACTTTCTACCGTAAATCCGAGTTTTTTCAGATCGTCATAAAAGTGGGGATAAGATTTTACCACCACCATGGGTTCCGCAATTTTTATTGTTCCAAACATCGCCAGCGGCGCAAAAGCCATAGCCATCCGGTGGTCTTCGTACGTGGCAAATTCGGGATCTTGGATCACTGCTTTCCCTTTTACCTGACAACTCACTCCCTGGCGGACTTCCGTTTCCCCAAAGTCTACCCCAATTTTTTTTAGTTCATCCTGCAACGCCTGTACCCGGTCTGTTTCCTTTATTTTCAGCGTACGCAATCCGGTAAAATAACCCTCTACGCCCAGACCACCGCAGACCACTGCCAGCGTTTGGGCAATATCCGGACAATTGATAAAATTCCACTGAAAAGAATCTACCGAAGAAGGTTTTCCTTTGGTCAGGACTGCTCCGTCCGACACAAATTCCGTATCTACACCGAACTGAGTCATCATCTCGGCCAGCACCGAATCACCTTGTAAACTATCCTCAAACAGACCTCCCAGATGAAGATGAAGTTCTTCCGAAAATGCGGCCAGTGCGTAATAATATGACGCTGCGGACCAGTCAGCCTCTACGATAAAATCTTTTGCCCGGTAGCTTTGTTTTTTTATTTCAATCGTCGGACCCACCCACTGCGCGTGTACGCCAAAGCGTTTCATCAGACTCAATGTCATTTGAATATAAGGCCGCGAGACAATCTCGCCTTCCAGGTGCAATGTCAGACCATTTGGCAGAACAGGAGCAATCATCAGCAGGGCTGAAATAAACTGACTGCTGATATTGGCCGGAATCCGCAACTCGTTCACGGAACCAAAATTACCCGTACCAATAGACAACGGCGGATACCCGGGTTTTTCTAAAAATTGAATATCTGCGCCCAGTTCGTTCAACGCTTCCGCCAGTACGCCCACTGGCCGCTGCTTCATTCGTTCCGAACCCGTCAGTATCTGTGTGCCCGGCTGTAAGGCGAGATACGCCGTCATAAAGCGAAAAGTTGTCCCAGCAGCACCCGCGTCAAACGTTCCCTCGTTAAGTGTCAGAAGATGCTGAAGCGTAGTCGTATCTTTAGAAGTGGAAAGACGGTCAATCTTAAAATTGCCTTCGCACAGCGCATTAATCAGCAATACCCGGTTGCTGATACTTTTTGAGCCATCCAGTGTCAGGTTTCCAACAATTTTTGAATCCGTTTTTTTTAATTGATAAATCATAAAAATAAAATGTGAAATAGATTAGACAAGCTCTTATCTGGCCAGGAATTTTTACAAAAAATTACCAATTAATTTTAATAACCTCTTCTAAATCCGGGTGCAGACTTTTACCCACGGGACATCCGTGAGATGCTGCCTCCAATAGTGTTTTTTCTTTTTCTGTAAATCCATTGTCGGGCATTTGAATAGTCACCTCCAGTCGTACGATTCTGCGCGGATTACTTCCCATGATTTTATTTACCTCAGCCGTAGCTCCGGTCATATCAATCCCTTTATCCGCCGCTTTGATTCCCATGATGGTCAAAATACAACTTCCCAGAGAAGTCGCGAGCAGATCGGTGGGGGAAAACGCTTCCCCTTTGCCACGATTATCCACGGGCGCATCCGTCAAAATTTCATTACCCGATTGTAGATGTACCGCGGCCGTTCTGAGATTGTTTTGGTAAGTGATTTTGCTAGTCATCTTTTTTCTTGTTTTTTGATTGCTCCGTTTTATTTTTATCCGCTTCGCGTTCCTGTTTTTCTTTTTCCCGCCGCTCTTGCCGGATCTGATCAGATTTGTCGTACGCCACAATAATTTCCTTTACCAAACGGTGGCGCACCACATCTTCTGCGGTTAATTTTACAATCCCGATACCCTTCACATCTGTGAGAATATTCATCGCATGTCGTAATCCTGATTTCTGGTTGTACGGCAAATCAATCTGAGAAAGATCCCCCGTGATGATGCATTTGGCCGAAGGACCGATACGCGTCAAAAACATTTTAATTTGCATAGATGTGGCGTTCTGTGCTTCGTCCAGAATGATGAAAGCATTGTCCAGGGTCCGGCCCCGCATAAACGCCAGCGGTGCCACCTCAATAATCCGGTTGGTCATAAAATAATTCAGCTTATCCAATGGCAGCATATCGTCCAGTGAGTCGTACAGTGGACGCAAATAAGGATCTACTTTATCCTTCAGATCACCTGGTAAAAACCCAAGACTTTCGCCGGCCTCCACCGCCGGACGCGTCAGAATAATTTTCTTGACGACCCGGTTTTTAAGTGCCCGTACTGCCAGCGCTACGGCCGTATATGTTTTTCCGGTACCCGCGGGACCAATCGCAAAAAGTATGTCATTTTCATCCGAAGAGGCGATGAGTTTTCGCTGATTAATCGTCTTTGCTTTGATGGCTTTTCCGCCCCGGCCGTGGACCAGCGTAGCATTACTGTTTCCGTTGCCCAGCTTGCTGTCGAAAGGATTGGTTCCGCCAATTAGTTCTTCCACCGTCTGAACGCTTAGTTCGTGTTGTTCCCGGAGGAGACGGACCATCAGTTCAAATTTATTTTTTGCTTTTTGTGCCTGCTTTTTGTCTCCGGCTATTTTCAGACTGTTGCCACGGGAGGTAATGGTAATATCGGGATAGGCTTTTCGGATCAGGTTTAGTTTGACATTTTTTTCACCGTAGAGTGCTACGGGATCAATGCCGTCAATGGTTAGAATTATTTCACTCAATAGAATATATTTTTTTAAAAAATTAATTAGAAATCGTATCAGTTACTTTCTTTCGGCCAGACTGCGTACATTTGTCGGGGATATACCATTTGGCCGCTTAACGCAGAGGTAAATTTAATCTAAATTTTACTGCGTTGCGGATCATTGTGTATACAATTTTAAAAAACTTTTATCAGTATGGCAATTGTTACTTTTATCTCGGATTTTGGTACCACGGACTATTACAGTGCCGTTATCAAAGGAGCATTGCTTTGTGAAGACCCACAACTCAACCTGATTGATATCAGCCATAACATTAAAACTTACGATATAGTTCAGGGTGCTTTTGTCCTTAAAAACGCCTATCAGCATTTCCCTGCCGGCACGATTCATCTGGTGAGTGTAAACAATTTTTACGCACCGAATCACTGTTTTTTAGCCATTCGTTACGATGACCATTATTTTATTGGTCCGGACAATGGTTTGTTTGCCCTGGCATTTGACAAAGAGCAGTTAACCAGCGTTTATGAACTTACGTACAACCCAAAAGCTGCCAATCCACTAGGAGAGGTTTTCGCGCAGGGCGTCCGTCATATTTTGAGTGAAATGCCTTTTAACGAAATCGGTATTCCCATTGAGACGATCGAAGAAAGAATCAGCATTCAGCCCGTCACAACGGTAGATCGTATTCGCGGCGCTGTTATTCACGTGGATAATTACGAAAATGCCATTACCAACATCAGTGGAGACCTGCTGGAAAAAATAGGAAAAGGCAGACCATTTAAAATATATTTTAAACGGCACGAACCACTGACGGTCATCCGGCAAAATTACGCGGAAGTTCCCGTCGGCGAGATGCTTTGCCTCGTAAATTCTGCCAACTATCTCGAAATTGCCATCAACCTGGGAAAGGCTTCCAGTATGCTGGGAATGGAAATTGACGAACACGTTCAAATAGATTTTCAAAATGATTAAGCGCATTGTCCGAATGACTTTTAAGCCCGAAGAACTGGCGGATTTTTTTGTCATGTTTGAAAAAAAGAAAAGGGCGATCCGGAATTTTCCCGGATGTCATTATCTGGAAGTATTTCAGGACAAGGCCCAACCCAACATTGTTTTTACCTACAGCTTCTGGACCGATGAAACTGCATTAAACGAATACCGCCATTCCGATTTATTTAAAGCGACCTGGGCGGAAACAAAGGCCCGGTTTGCGGAGAAGCCACTAGCCCACACGCTCACGATGTACGATATTGTCCTGCCTTAACCAAACCATTTTTTACGAATAATTCCTCAATTCGTGCGAATACTCTTTTTTGATTCAATAACCTCAAAAAAGCAACAGCTAACCGACGAAATAAATTTAAATTTGTAAACATGAATACCATCAAACTGGACGATTACAGTATCCATCTCGGACCGTTAGGCGAAAACTTTCGGGGTTATTTGCGGAAAGGTAATTATAATCAGGTCTTTATTATCGTGGATGAAAATACCCGGGCGGATTGTTTGCCGCTTTTAGAAAAAGAGGCGGGTGAAATTCCATTTGAAATAATTGAAATTCAGTCGGGCGAAACCAATAAAAATATCAGTACCTGCACCCAAATCTGGCAACAGATGATGGCGCAGGGAGGTGGACGCCGCGATCTGACCATCAATTTGGGTGGTGGCGTGATCGGAGATATGGGCGGATTTTGTGCCAGTACTTTTAAGCGGGGTATGGATTTTATCCAAATGCCAACGACGCTTTTATCACAAGTAGATGCCTCGGTGGGCGGTAAACTGGGAATTGATTTTGCCGAAATAAAAAACAGTATTGGATTATTTAAAAACCCGTTAGCGGTCATAGTCTGCCCTGAATTTCTAAAGACCCTGTCGCCCCGGGAATTGCGCAGTGGATTCGCCGAGGTCATCAAACACAGTTTGATTGCGGATGCCGGACAGTGGACGGAATTACAGCAAATCGAAAAAATGGAGGTATCACACGCCGTGAAATTTTTAGAAAGATCAATTTTAATCAAAAAAAATATCGTAGAAGCGGACCCTTTTGAGGCTGGATTACGTAAAGTGCTCAACTTCGGTCATACCATCGGTCACGCATTGGAGAGCAATGCCCTGAATACGGACCGGCCACTATTACACGGAGAAGCGATTGCTGCCGGAATGATTTGTGAAAGTTATCTCAGCCTGAAAAAAGGACTATTACCCCGGGATTTGGATCAGATTACCCGTTTTTTGTTAAAACAATACGGAAAACACGACTTTGGTACGGACAGCTACCAAAAATTGCTGGCTTTGATGCAGCAAGACAAAAAAAATGACACAGCGGAGATTAATTTTACCATGCTAAAATCACCGGGAGAAGCGTTATTTAACCAGATTGCGAAGGAGGCTGAAATTGCTGAGAGCCTCGATTATTATCGGCAGCAATAACTTCTTTACCCTTATTTTATCAAAATCCTCCTTACGAAGCGTATATTTGTAAGAAAATAAGGGGCGCGTGCTAAATGTTCTCCTTTCATACAACTGGAGAAAACACAAATTTGAATCATTATGGATCAGCCAAATAACAATGCGGACAGCGGAAATTCGATTCGTCAGCAACGATATCCAAAATACCGGAAAATCGTAAAGTTGATGTGGGGAGCGACCATTTTAGGCATACTGGGAGTAGCCTTACTATTTGTCGTTCTTTCTTTTCAGGATTTGCCTACCTTCGAAGAACTGGAAAATCCAAACAGTAACTTCGCTTCCGAAGTATACGCCGCCGACGGGGATGTACTTGGCCGGTACTACGTTGAAAATCGTATTCCGGTTGATTTTGACCAACTGTCACCTTACCTGGTTAAAGCATTGATTGCTACCGAAGATGAACGTTATTACAGCCATTCCGGAATTGACTTCGAGGCGCTTTCCCGGGTAGTTGTACGTACCGGATTGATGGGGCAGAGAAGTGCCGGTGGTGGTAGTACCATCACCCAGCAGCTGGCCAAATTGCTTTACTCTGACCGGAATTTCGCCGGTATGAATTTTATTGAAAAAATCTTTGCGCTGGGAACCCGTAAATTCAAAGAATGGATTACGGCCGTCAAACTCGAACGTAGTTATACCAAGGAGGAGATCATGGCGATGTACCTCAATAAATTCAGTTTTACGAACGGTGCTTACGGTATTAAAGCCGCTTCTGAAATTTATTTTGGAACCAGTCAGGATTCTTTGCGGATAGAAGAGGCGGCCACGCTGGTAGGAATGTTAAAAAATCCCTCCCTGTATAATCCGATCCGACGTCCCGATATTACGACCAAACGGAGAGAGGTTGTTTTAAAGCAAATGCAAAAAGCGGGGCATCTTTCCCGGGAAGATTATGACATGTTACGGCAGTTACCACTCGATATGACCAATTTTCGCCGGAAAACTCACGCAGACGGCCCTGCTCCTTATTTCAGAATGGAACTGAGAAAAGAATTAAGCCGAATCCTGAACCGTCCCGAAAATTTAAAAACCAACGGAGAATCTTACGACATTTACCGGGACGGATTAAAAATCTATACGACCATTGATCCGAAGATTCAGGCACACGCAGAAGCGGCTATGTATAAGCACATGGAAAAATTGCAGCGGACCTTTAATCGTCACTGGAAGGGAAAAGATCCGTGGACTTACGAAGATGCCGACGAGGAGATGGAACCCGAAGAAATGGAACAGGATCTGGCCATCCGGGCACGTTCCCTCCAGAAAAGTATCCGGGAATCAGATCGCTATCAGCGGTTACGCGCCGAAATTCTGGAACCTGCCATTAAGACTGCCGCAAAAAAACTGGATGGTTTTGAATTAAGAGATCACGATATTGACCGGATGATTCAGGAAGAGCGGGAAAAGGGGACGATCGCCAAACTGGTTTCCAGAAAACTGGTAGGAAGTCCACTGGCCGCCAAGTACAAAAAACTGATGAAGGCCGACGAATGGAAAGAAGTAAAAGCGAAATTTATTGCGCTGCGAAAAGCAGCTACCGAGAGTTTTAATACACCTACCAAAATGCGGGTGTTTGCTTATAATGACAAAATGGAAAAAGATACCACGATGGCGCCACTGGATTCTATCAAGTATCACCAGATGTTTTTGCAATTAGGCTCTATTGCCGTAGATCCCAAAACGGGCTACGTAAAAGCGTGGGTAGGCGGAATTAATCACAAATATTTTCAGTTTGATCACGTGACTTCCGAACGGCAGGTAGGTTCTACTTTTAAGCCATTTATCTATGCCACCGCTATTGCTCAGCAGTCGGTTTCTCCCTGTATGCAAGTGTACGACCTGCCTTATACGATCCATGCGGGCGAAGGAAATTTCCATCTGAAAGAAGACTGGACACCTAACAATGCCAATGGAGAATACAGCGGTGCTCCTTATACTTTATTTAAGGGTTTACAACACTCTAAAAATACGATTTCTGTTTACTTGATGAAACAACTCGGAGACGCGGAACCCGTCCGGGACCTGGTGGATAACATGGGATTGCCGAAAGATGCCAAGCGCAGCAACGGAACCTACGTAGTGCCACATGCACCTTCAATTTGTCTTGGTTCCTGTGAATTAACGGTACAGGAACTGGCCGGTGCGTATACTACTTTTGCTAATGATGGTATTTACAACAAACCAGTTTTTATTAATAGAATAGAAGATGGCAATGGTCAGATTATTTACGAAGAAATTCAGGAAGAGCGCAGAGCACTGAATCCTAATGCCAATTATGTCATGGTCAACATGATGAAGAATGTAATGAATCAGGGTTTGCCTGGTTTTGGAAATATAAAAAGTGAAGTAGGTGGAAAAACCGGAACGACCAATAATTATGTGGATGGCTGGTTTGTTGGATTGACGCCCGATCTGGTCGTTACTACCTGGGTAGGAGGAGACAATCGCTGGGTGAGATTCCGAAGCTTGAATTTAGGAATTGGTGCCAAGATGGCACGTCCTTTCTTTGCAAAATTATTGCGTAGTCTCGAACAGGACGAAACCATTGATTATGATATCAATGCTCGTTTTGCCGAGCCAACCGGCGATCTCGGAATCGTAATCGATTGTGAACAATACGACTACAATGGAGAAAGCCCACTCAATTTTGATGATATGGAGCCAGTAGAAGAAAACGAGAGCTTTGGTGATGATGACTTTTTTGGTGATGAAAATCCCGCAGCCGGCGATACGACTAAAAACAAACAAATTGCCGAAGAAAATGAAGAGTTTGGGGAAGAATTTTAGAAAAGCTTTTTCAAAAAAAACATCGAAACAACTTACAAAACAAACACCTTCAATGTTGAGAAATTTGCTGCCTGGTTTACTGTTATCCGGAATATTAATCTTTACCCTTACGCAATGCGTACCTGCCAACAAAGAAATTCTGACAGATGTTAACCTGGATTTTAAAGACCCGGTCTACCGACAAATATACGATTATCAGGATCAGCTGCTAACGGACAGTATTCTGCCTTTTTTTCATGATCGTGACCCGAGTTACCGTTACGCAGCGGCACTTGCCTTTGCTTCTAACAAAGACCCATTGGTAATCGACTCGCTCATTCAATTACTGGACGATGAGGTGCAGGAAGTAAAAGTGGCAGCAGCCTACGCCCTGGGACAGATCGGCAGTGAAAAATCCGGTCCTGCCCTTGTAAAAGCATTTGCGTCTGATACCCTGGCTACTTCTCAGAAGTTTAAAAAAATCACCCTGGAGGCCATTGGAAAATCTGCGTCGGGCGAATATCTTGATAACCTCAGTAATGTGAGAAGTTATTTCCGAAGTGATACGATGCTTCTGGAAGGGCAAGCTTACGCTATTTACCGCTACGCATTGCGGGGAATCACTTCCCCTGCCGGTACTCAACGGATGGTGGACTTGCTTACGAAAAAAGGATATCCCGAGTCGGTCCGGTTGATTGCTGCAAATTATCTTTATCGGACCAGAGATATACAGATTGATACCTTTGCAGGAGAATTTTATCAGGTCGCTCAGCGGGAAGTTAATCCACAAATATTACAGGCTTTGGCTATCGCCATCGGAAAAACCAAGAAGCCCGTCGGTCTGGAGGCACTCAGATATATCTACGGAAAATCTGATAATTATCAAGTGCGGGTGAATGTAATTCGAGCCATGGGGAATTACGAACACGATGAGGTAAAAGACCTGGTTCTTGATGCCTTGAAAAGCGATAATCAGCATATTGCTCAAACGGCCAGTCAATTTTTTATTGACTATGGAAATGCCCGGAATGCCAGTGCTTATTTTTCTAACATTAAAAATACCGAGAATCTTTCCTGGCAAGTTCGTAACAACCTCTTGCGGGCGGCAAACCGGCACGTGCCAAAATATTATGCAAACAGGGTAGCGAATATCAACGGAGAAATAAAAGCGAGGTTTGAGGCACCGAGTGATAATGTTTACGAAAAAGCCGGATTACTGAAAGCACTCTCAGAATACGGCTGGAACTACAATTACATTTATCAAAAAGGATATCAGTCCGAGCAAACAATCATCCGGTCGGCCAGTGTAGATGCGCTGGCTGAAATTGCGATGAATCCTAATTTTAAAAGTTTTTTTGGTGGACGCGCCCTTCGGGTAAAAAAAGAATTAGCGGGCTATTTTCAGGAAGCGATTGAAAAGGGAGATATTGCCATGATTGCTTACGCAGCCAAAGTATTGCGAATGCCTTCACTGGATTTTAAATCTGTGGTGGATAGCATCGATTATATGACAACGGCGATGAGCAAACTGGAATTGCCAAAGGAAATTGAAATAAAATATGAGCTGCAAAAAACGGTTGATTATTTTAAGGGCGTCACAGCTCCCGCAAATCAACCACCTCGCTACAATCATCCCATTGACTGGGACTTGATTGGCGGAATTAATCCGGACGCGGAAGCAGTAATATTTACACCAAAAGGAGAAATTACCTTGTCGCTGATGTTACAACACGCTCCGGCAACCGTAGCTAATTTTGTTCAGCTGGCACGGAATAATTTTTATGATAACAAAAACTTTCACCGGGTAATTTCTAATTTTGTCGTTCAGGGGGGATGCCCGCGCGGAGACGGATACGGGGGGCTGGATTATACGATTCGCTCCGAACTTGGAATGGCTTACTACAATGATGCGGGATACGTAGGAATGGCTTCCGCCGGAAACCATACTGAATGTACTCAATGGTTTATCACTCATACTCCTACTCCGCATCTGGATGGTAACTATACCATTTTTGCCAAAGTAAAATCAGGAATGGAGGTTGTCAATCAACTCCAAATCGGAGACCGGATCACTGATATCAAAATACAAAACTAAAACGTACTTAACGCTTATTTTTTTAACCAAATTACGCCAACCATACAATGAAACATACACCACTAACTACGATTCACGAAGAACTGGGTGCGAAAATGGCAAGTTTTGCCGGTTACAATATGCCTATTTCTTATCAGGGAATCAAAGATGAACACGCCGCTGTCCGAAATAAAGTAGGGGTCTTCGACGTATCACACATGGGAGAGTTTATCGTCCGGGGTAAAGAAGCACAGGATTTGCTGCAACTCGTTACCTCTAATGATGTCAGTAAGTTAAAAATAGGCGACGCGCAGTATTCTTGTTTGCCCAATAAAAATGGTGGAATAGTAGATGACTTGTTAGTGTACCGGCTGACGGAAGACAATTGTTCTGAAGGCGAACAAGCTTATATGCTGGTTGTGAACGCTTCTAATATTGAAAAAGACTGGAACTGGATTGCGGAGCAAAATACCTTTGATGCCAAGATGATCAATATTTCTGACCGTACCGGGCTGTTGGCCGTACAGGGTCCACAGGCAATTGAATTGTTACAACCGCTCACAGCAGTAGATTTGAGCAGTCTTTCCTACTATACTTTTACCAAAGGAACACTAGCCGGGCTGGATAATGTTCTGATTTCGGCAACGGGATATACGGGTGCGGGTGGATTTGAATTGTATGTAAACAGTGACCAGCTTCTGGCCTTGTGGAAAGCATTATTTGAAAATCCGGCCGTAGAAGTAATGCCTATCGGATTGGGTGCGCGGGATACCTTGAGACTCGAAATGGGCTACTGCCTGTACGGTAATGATATCGACGATACAACTTCTCCCATCGAAGCCGGACTGGGCTGGATTACCAAAACCAAAAAAGATCATTTTAATTCTATTGATATTTTCCGGGCACAACGTGCGGATGGAGTTGACCGGAAACTGGTAGGATTTACCTTGTCTGACCGCAGAGTACCCCGCCACGGTTACCAAATTGAAGATATGGCCGGAAATTCCATCGGGGAGGTAACCTCCGGAACGCAATCTCCGTCACTGAATATACCAATCGGAATGGGCTACGTGAAAAAAGGATTCGATCAGGCGGGGACAGAAGTGATGATAGTGGTAGGTAAAAAACGCCTTCCTGCGGTGGTGACAAAACTGCCATTTTACAAAACGAAATAATAATTGAAATTATTAGGCCTCTTCCATGAACAATACCACGTAAAATCCTATTTCCATTGAAGACATTGTTTTTTAAACGAAAAATCATGACAGTTCGCGAAGGTAGAGATCGGTTTATTAATTCCTGGGGCAGTCTGGGATCGAGTTGGGGTATCAGTCGTACAATGGCACAGGTGCACGCCCTGTTGTTACTGGCGCCTGAATGTCTGTCTGCGGATGAGATTATGGATGAATTGAAAATTTCCCGTGGTAATGCCAATATGAATATTCGGGCATTGATCGATTGGGGTTTGGTATATAAAGAGCTCAAGCCAGGAGAACGGAAAGAATTTTTTATTGCCGAAAAAGATATGTGGGAAGTGTTTCGCCGCATTATCATTCAGCGGAAGAAAAAAGAACTCGAACCGATGCTCAAGGTACTTGAAGAGGTTAGCAGTGTCGATGGTATGTGCAGCCACTCGGAAGAATTTTGCAAAGTCATCCAGGATATGAAAGTAATTTCCAATAAAGCAGATTCTACCTTAGATAAGCTGATCAAAGCAGACAATAACTGGTTTATCAGTAAATTCATGAAAATGATGAAATAAGATTTTGCACAATTCTTTTTTGACTAAAGTCACTTTTTAGTAATGGTAAAACAATAACTTCCCGATTTATGGCTGGCCCTTTTGATCCAATATTTCGTTAAAAAGCCTCGCCGATGCTACGGCATCGTCTACGTTTTTTGCCTCATCTTGAACCAAAATTCCCTTGCCAAAATGAG
>CAKZUV010000131.1 GCA_937921555.1 uncultured Saprospiraceae bacterium | reverse complement strand
TCGAGGTGTCTGATAGCCTTCCGGCGAATATAAGGTTCGGCAATCGCCTGCATTTCGATGGCGGTCACCAGACGGGTGAAAACCCCGATTCCTTCCAGCGCGCTCTGCAACGCCATTCCGTTCATGACCGTTGCCAGCATTCCCATATAATCTCCCTGCACCCGATCCATTCCGGACTTTTCTGCCTGCATTCCTCTGAAAATATTTCCACCTCCGATCACAATCGCTACTTCAATTTTTTGCTCTACCAACTGTTGAACCTGCAACGCGTAGTGTTTCAACATCTTAAAATCAATCCCAAACTGTTGGTCTCCCATCAGAGACTCACCACTCAGTTTAAGTAAAATTCTTTTGTATTTAGCCATTATAAAAAAATTTAGAGAACGTTTTAAATAATTTTCCAAAAAAGGACAAAAAAAAAGCGAATTAATTATAATTCGCTTTTTCTTAGTTCAAAATCTTATCCAAGTTCTATATGCTTGAAGTCTGTAACGGTTAATTTACCGTTAATTGACTTGAGATAGTCCGCCACGGATTCTTTGTTTCCTTTGACGTAATCCTGGTTAAGTAACGTTCTTTCACGGTAAAACTTGTTCAGTTTACCCATGGCAATCTTTTCCAGAATTGCTTCCGGCTTACCTTCCTGACGTGCTTGCTCTTTTCCGATTTCAATCTCTTTTTCGACAATTGTCGGATCTACCTGATCCTTATCCAGAGCGATTGGTCGCATCGCGGCAATTTGCATCGCTACGTTTTTACCCGGCTCAATATATTCCGGTCCTTCTAGGTTGACCGCTACGATCACACCTGCGCGGTGACCCATGTGGATATAAGGAAGTACCTGACCCTCACCGGCAGAAGTTTGAATTTTAGCATATTTGCTAACTTCCAGTTTCTCACCGATAACACCCGTCTGCTCGACTACTTTCTCACCGATGCTCAATTTATCATCAAATGGAAGCGCCAGTAAATCTTCGGTCGAATCCGGTAAGTTTTTAAGTGCGATGTCTGCAATTTTGTCAGCAAAAGCCACAAAATCCTCATTCTTGGCCACGAAATCAGTTTCACAACCCAATCTCACCACGATACCATTATTACGGTTTGCGGAAGTCTTGGCGATAACGACACCTTCGTTAGCATCCCGGTCTGCGCGCTTTTCGGTCAGTTTCTGACCTTTTTTACGCAGATTTTCCATGGCCTTATCAAAATCACCGTTTGCTTCGACGAGTGCTTTTTTGCAGTCCATCATTCCGGCACCAGTCTGGTCCCGTAATTTTTTTACATCAGCAGCTGATATTTTCACTTCTTAAATGTTTTTAAATTTTTAAAATAATGATTTGTAGAAATGGCCAGGCATAAAAACCATAAGTTATTATCTGACCATTACCTGTATCAACGGAGAAACACACAATAGCGTTTCTTCAAAGACTATTTTGATTATTGCTTGGACTCCGCCGCAGCTTTCTGTTCCTTATTGGAATTACGTTCTTTCAATCCATCACGGATCGCATCAACGATTGTGTTGGTAATGATCGTGATTGATTTAGACGCATCATCGTTAGCAGGAATCGGAAAATCTACTGTGTTTGGATCAGAATTCGTATCCACCATTGCGATGGTACGCATTCCTAACTTCTTGGCTTCGGCCAGTGCAATATGCTCGTGGCTGATGTCAATAATAAAGATAGCGCCGGGAATTCTGTTCAGATTAGCAATACCACCGAGTACTTTTTCCAGTTTGTTACGCTCACGCGTTAACGTAAGACGCTCCTTTTTGGTAACGCTGGTTACATTGGTATCGGCCAACATTTTATCAATGTTGTTCATCTTTTTAACAGACTTCTTGATCGTCGCAAAATTCGTCATCATACCTCCCAGCCAACGCTCAGTTACGAACGGCATTTCAACGCTTCGTGCTGCTTTAGCTACGATTTCACGTGCCTGCTTCTTGGTGGCAACGAATAAGATTTTACGACCGGAACGGGCGATCTGGCGCGCAGCGCTGGCTGCCTGATCCAGGGTTTCGATCGTTCGGTTAAGGTCGATGATGTGAATACCTTTGCGCTCCATAAAGATGTAGGGCTGCATTTTAGGATTCCACTTTTTCTTCAGGTGGCCGAAGTGAACACCTGCATCTAATAATTCTTTATATGTGGGCTGTGCCATTTTATTTTATAAGATTTGGATTAAATAAATAACGGAAAAAACAAAAACAGTTAAACCAGCGATTAACGCTTGGAGAACTGGAAGCTTTTTCTCGCCTTAGGCTTACCGTATTTTTTACGTTCAACAACTCGCGCATCTCTACGCAGATATTTATTGGCTTTAAGGGGAGTACGAAATTCTTCGTTCAGCTTTACCAGTGCCCGGGCAATTGCCATTCGCACCGCTTCCGCCTGGCCTTTAAAGCCACCACCGTTTACGTTTACGTTAAGGTCATAAATATTTTCAGCTTCTACGGTACGGAAAGGATCCGTGATGGTAGCCTGAATGTGAATCTGGGGAAAATACTCTTTGTAATCTTTGCCGTTAACTTTAATGTTGCCGTCTCCTTTTGTAAGGTAAACGCGGGCAATAGAAGCTTTTCTTCTCCCAATCGCATTAATCATTTCCATGAATTAAAATTTTAATGGTTCAGGTTTTTGTGCCTCGTGGCCGTGCTCGGCTCCTTCGTACACATATAATTTTTTAAACATTGCGCGGCCCAGTTTTGTCTTGGGCAGCATTCCACGTACCGCATTTTCAATCACTGCGTGTGACTTCTTTGCTGCTAATTCCTTGGCGGTAATACTTTTTTGACCACCAGGATACAGAGAATAAGAAAGGTAGGTTTTCTGATCCCACTTCTTTCCCGTAAATCTGATTTTATCAGCATTGATGATGATGATGTTATCACCACAATCTACGTGCGGCGTGTAGCTTGGCTTGTGTTTTCCACGCAGAATGTGGGCAATCTGAGAGGCGATACGGCCTACTACCTGATTTTCTACATCTACGATAAACCACTTGCGCTCCACCTCTTCTTTTTTGGCCGACTTGGTTTTGTAACTTAATGTATTCACTTTTATAAATTTTTGTGAAAATTGAAATAAAAAGACTGTCAGGAACAGACGTTAAAACGCCCTCTTTTCAATCGGTGTGCAAAGTTAGTACAGTTTATTTCAAAAAACAAGGATTTACACCAAAATATGAAAACTCAGATTTATAAATGTTTGATTATCAGTATAATTTTCGCACATTATTTTTAATGGATTGAAAAAACATGCCAATCAACGGTTAAAAACAACCGGATCAGCTAAATGTAAGGATGCTATGGTAATTAAAAGCTCCCCTTTTACCATTTGCTACTTGATTAAAATTTCTATCCTTAAAATAGTCCGCTTCGGGTATTTTCTATTATGTAAAGATTCTCTACTTTTAATTTTTATATAGAATTCGACGAAGTTGTTTAAGAATTCCAAAAGCAGCCGAGCGCTAGAGAAAATTATTCAACTCTAGCCTCTTTTTTGAGTGAATAGCCGCGCTATTGACGAGAAAAAAGGCGACGAGTTGGAGGATTTTATCAGCTCGTAGGCAATTTGGGA
>CAKZUV010000130.1 GCA_937921555.1 uncultured Saprospiraceae bacterium | reverse complement strand
TACGGGGTATCACCGCTCTTCAATCTCACAGCAATGTAAGTTGACCGCGGTAGATTTCTTTGTATTTTTTTCCTTGATTCTCAACATATTTTTTGATCGTATCAAAATTTGTATATTGACCAACTGTATTCACATAATAGCTACTCGTCCAGATTTTACCACCCCATATCATCTTTTTAACTGATGGGTGTAATTTAAAAATTTCCCTGGCTGTTAGACTCTTTATAGTTGTAATTATTTTTGTCGGAGAATAACTCGGTACACTTTGCACTAGAAAATGAACATGATTTTCATCACAGCCTATTTCTATTGTATATATTTCATAGCGATTCCCTATTTCTTCGCATATCGTTCTAAGTGTATTTTCGACTTCTTCTGTAAAAATCTTACGTCTATACTTAGCTGGACATACAAAATGGTATAGCAACAAATTTTTATTATGGCTCTTTTTAATGTGGCGATCTTCCATCTTATAAAACTAAACTTTTTCGCCCAATCGTGTACACCCGAGGCAGAGCCTCGGAGAATTCTTATTGATTAAAAATAATACGATCCCTCCGAGATCGATCGGACGCGGCCTGGAAATTCGGCTAACATGATTTGATCCCGCATGGATAAATCCGGAAGTTTACATCGGACATGGCCGAAAAACAAACAGAAAGCAAAGCAGGAATACAGGTTCTGCCCGTTACCCAACCCGCCAACCGGATAGATAATTTTTAAGAAAAATTGACAAAATAAATTAAACGTTATTTTTCTTCCAGCATTTTCAGATAGATGCCGTTGCTCCAGCCGAAGCCGTCCTGAACAGGATATTCGCCTCCACCGCCTTCGAGTCCCATGTCAACGACATTGTACTTTTCTACCATCTTTCCGGTATTTTTAAAAACCCGTTCGTTGACGGCGAGCCAGTTCGTTTTAATTTCGTCGGCCAGTATACTTTCACCGTAATTATTGAGTCCCTGAACGGTCATCCATTGTAGTGGCGCCCAACCATTGGGTGCGTCCCATTGTTCGCCGGTATTATTGAGGGTTGACAATACGCCTCCGGGTTTCAGGAAATCGTTGCGCAGTATTTTTGCCACCGCTTTTGCCTGATCAAGTTCTGCTATCTCAAAGTAAAGCGGATATGTTCCGGCGAGAGAAAGCGTGGGCGTTGGAGCTCCTTTTTTGAAATCATAATCTACGTAGAAATTTCGATTTTCATCCCAGCAATATTTTTGAATAGCCCGCTTTCGGTTCATGGCTCTCTGGCTGTACAATTCAGCATCTTCTGAATTATTAGCCCCGCGTTTTGCTTTGGCAAGGGTTTGTTCCAGATTAAACAGCAAACTATTAAGGTCAACCGGAATAATATCCGTCGTATGAATAGTACCCAGATCCTGAGGGTCGGTCAGCCACCGGCTGCTGAAATCCCAGCCCGATTCGCAGGCGGCACGGAGGTTGAGATAGAGGTCGTCGGGATCACGACCGGATTCTCTGGCCAGTTCAACGTCTTCTTTGTAGGACTCCGGGCGAGGTGCGATGTGGTCGTCGTAATAACGATTAAGGATCATGCCATCCGGAAGCCGGACCACGCGGCGATGGGTATTATTTTCGGAAGATAATTTATCCATTCCGGCCATCCAGAAGTTATATTCTTTTTCCAGTGCTGGCAGATATTGGTTATAAATTTCATCCCCTTTTGCTCCCGCGAGTACATTGACAATGGCAGCAAAAAAAGGAGGTTGTGACCGCCCTAGAAAATAGGTACGGTTACCGTTGGGAATATAGCCGACGGTATCAATCAGATACGCAAAGTTATCCGCCATATTTTCAATCAGTCCGATCTTGCCAGCTTGTTCCAGACCAAGAATTGTAAAGTAAGAATCCCAGTAATAAATTTCTCCAAACCGGCCACCGGGTACAATGTACGGATGGGGCAATGGCAGGAGACTTCCATTATTTTTTTGCTGATCCGGTTCCCGCAAAAGGATGGGCCAGAGCGCCGTAATATGTTCTTCAACGGACCGACTGGTATCAGCTTCAAAATCCGAAGCATATTTTTTAGGTAACTCAAAATTATCCATGACGAAAGCTTTCAATGAAAAATTTTCGCTCTTTTTAGCGGTGTCGTAGTTATCCATAATTTCCTGGGTAGAAAATTTTGGGGTACAATCCACAAAGGTTTTGGAGTCGGGAAAAATAGCCTGGGTCTGCACCGCTTCGAAGAGTGCACCGAACCGTTCATCGGGGGTCAGCATCCTCTTTTCGTCGGAGGTAGACAAAGGGGTTTTGTTTGATTCGTTTGGTTGACAAGCCATCATCAGGAGGAACATTGAAATAAAAACCAGATAACTATTTTTCATTTTTTTCACATAAAGGTAAAAAGTTTTGGCGAAATACCGGGCTGATAAATTTACCATTATTCCATATTAAAATAATTTAAAATATAACTATTTTGTTGACTTTCACTATTTTAATAATACTAAAAAAAAATTTTATCCGGAAAAGTACGTCCAATTAAAGATTAAGATAATATATTGCATCCCCAACTTATCCCGGATTTTAAATATCTGTGCAAATAACTTATTATACTAACCAAAATATTACTATGCGATCTCTAAATAAGATTTTAAAAAATCTCGGCCAGCCATACGAGGATTCAACTGGAGTACTCACCGCTGCCGGTCGTCATAAAATCTATCAGAATTTTGAAAACTTTGACTTACCTAAAATAGACGTCACGCTCTCGGGACAAAAGATGACCGATATTTCCCGCATTCTACAAACACTTCAGCAAACTTATCTAAAATGGAAAATTCCGATCAGCGTTGAGACAATACCGTATCATTTTATTCTGGAAGAAGGGGTTCTTCAGGTTCCGCTTAAATTAACAATTCGGGACCAGCATTATTGCCTTTTTCTGATTTATGACGAAGCTTCCGCCGCCACTTTTATTGATGCCCGCAACAAATTACAGTCATTAAAAAAGTACAGAGCCATTTATCTGAGTAAGATTCCTATAACGGGTGACCGGGCGCCACAATCAGCGCTTACTTCTTTACAATTCAGTCATTTCAGATTGTGCTCACAAAATCCGGCATTCGAAAATTACGCCGTTTGGTGGTCCACCAAAAAAGAGACTATTTTCCGAAACTCAAAATCTTTTCAGGATTTACAACAAATATCCAAAACGCTCGACGGCTACGAATCTTATTTTATCGGACGCTTTTTTAAGGCTTTGAAAATTCCGGAATTTACCGGTGAATCAGTTAAGCGGGTAGCACTTCCCAAAAAAGAAAGAACCCTAACGGTTATTGGTCCGGAAGAGCAAATTATTGTCATTTCATTTTCACAAAAAAAGGGAATCCGCCTGCATTTTAACCGGTACACTACTCCATTTGGCTACCGTGCTGCTATCATCGAACAATTGTGTATCGCCATTCAGGCTTACACAATTCGCCTGCAACTGAGAGATCTGCCAAAGGATACCACTACTCGTTCCCGGGGCATAGAATGGTATCTGGAAATGGCGGAAAAAGATAAAGAAGTGATTGGTGGATTTTGATTTTTTGATTTTTTGATGTGC
>CAKZUV010000129.1 GCA_937921555.1 uncultured Saprospiraceae bacterium | reverse complement strand
GGCAATTACGCCGTCGTTGTCATTATCCACTGGCTGACCAGCAGTTACTTCAATCACTTCTTCTACCGTACAAATCAACTGGTAAGAAGCAGTATAGTATTTTACAAATATTCGGTAAGAACCAGGTGTTACGATTTCTGTAACTGAAGCATCACAGTCTCCAAAACACTTGTATTCTTCCTGCCACATCGCGTTGAAACATTGTACGCTCGTTACAGGTGCACCGTCTAGTCCGGTTACGGTGAAACTTCCGCTACCAGCAATAATACTGATATCCGCACAGTCAGGACCGGTGGTGACTATTGGTGTTCCTTCACATCCACATCCGTCAGCAGTCACTACATCGTTTTCAGTATCGGCGTTTCCGTCATTACAAGCAGTTCCTGGGGTAGCGGGTACGCTTGGATCGTTGTCATCACAGTCTTCAGATGCAGGTACACCGTCGTTATCATTATCAACGATTACTACGATTGGTGTTCCGGAACATCCACAACCGTCAGACAGGATTACATCATTTTCTGTATCAGCGTTAGCATCGTCACAGGCAGTACCTGGTGCAGTTGGAACAGCAGGATCGTTGTCATCACAATCTTCGTCCGCAGCAATTCCGTCACCATCAGCGTCAACGATAAAGTTAGGACAATCAGCTCCCGTTAATCGAACAATAGATAATGAATTGGAAAGATCAAAACATCCTTCCAGATCGCCTGCGTTAGCGCCTACACTGGCTCCCATAATTCCATCTTCGAAACTTAAGTTCCAGATCAGGCAGGTTCCGGCTTCTACTCCTTCCAGATCAAATGGTGGAGCGGTAGGTAGTCCTAAAATAGTCAAATCCGTATCCGTGATCACCCATTGCTGATTCGTACCGATTGGTCCGGACAGATTTACATCAATTGGGTTGGCTATGTTGTCATCTGCGCAGATAGTCTGTTCTGTACTTCCGTCAAGGAAAGCAAGTTGTCCACCTTCTACGCTACAAGTTGGAATTAAAATTCCGGCACAAGAACAACCGTCGGCTCCGATCACATCGTTCTCAGTTAAATCATTATTATCATCACAAACAGTACCAGGGAAAGCTGGAACAGAAGGATCGTTGTCATCACAATCTTCCTCGAATCGTACGCCGTCGTTATCCGCATCTACAATCAGGTCACCGCCACAAGAACAGCCGTCCGCTGCGATTACATCATTTTCAGTTGTTGCGTCTCCGTCGTCACATGCAGTTCCAGGTGTCGCTGGAACAGATGGATCGTTGTCATCACAATCTTCTTCGAATCGTACACCGTCGTTATCCGCATCTACAATTAAGTCACCGCCACAAGAACAGCCGTCCGCTGCGATTACATCATTTTCAGTTGTTGCGTCTCCGTCGTCACACGCAGTTCCGGGTGTCGCTGGAACAGATGGATCGTTGTCATCACAATCTTCTTCCGCACGCACACCGTCGTTATCCGCATCAATGATTAAAGTCCCATTACAAGTACAACCATCGGCAGCGATCACATCGTTTTCGGTATTTTCCTGTCCGTCGTCACAAGCAGATCCTGGTGCCGCTGGAATAGAAGCATCATTATCATCACAATCTTCGTCCACAGGAACGCCATCATTATCATCGTCAATAACCGTTGGTTCAACGGTAATATCGAAAGTACATAATTCTGTATTATTACAATCATCAGAAATCAGGAAGATTACAGCGTAAGTTCCGATGGCTAAAACCTCACCGGATTCGGGACCATCCAACTGACGAACCGTTACACCTGATCCGGTAGTAGTACCCGTTGGAGCAGAAAAATTAGCTATAGCCGTGGTTTCATTTCTGGCAGCCGTTACGATAATATCATCCGTACAGTTAACGGATAATTCTCCGTCTACTTCGTTTACAATAATATTGAAATTACAGAACTCGGCGTTTCCACAAGAATCGGAAACAATGTAGCTGATCGTCGTTGTACCAATTGGGAAAAAGTCTCCGCTGGAAGGATTGGTATCCACCCGGTCAACAATGATATCACTGATAAAACAAGTAGTAGTTGCTGCTGGCATATCCCAGGTTACGGTAGTACCTTCTCCGCAGATAGGTGCATCAACAATAATATCGTCAGAACAGTTAGTCAAAGTTAATTCAGACGGTGTAGCTTCCACTACCACATCAAATAAGCAGATATCTTCATTACCACAATCATCGCTGATCCGGTAAGCGACCTGCGTAGTACCTACGGGGAAGTTTCCTCCGCTTTCAATTCCCTGAATCTGCGTGATAGTTACTTCACCGCTTCCGTCAGTAACGATGGTACAATTATTCAAGTCAGCATTGAAATCACCTTTTCCGCTGCGCGAACCGCTAAAGTTCCACCAGCCGGAGATTCCGAAGCTTCCGTCTTTTACATTGGCACCAAATCCTACCTGGAAACCATATCGGTAATCAGACGGACCGTGGGTAAGATTGAGTACTTCACCTGCGTAAGCTCCTTCTCCTGTAAAGGTTGACTGACCTGCAGCCAATTCATAATAACTCCAGGTAGTTGGATCACCGTAAGCAGTTCCTTCTTCTTTCACTAAACGTCCCAGCGCTGTCCACTGATCGTAATCTCTTTTATTTTCTAATTTCACAGAAAAGCTATAGCTTTTGTTTGGCTGGCCCAATTTCTGTACCCTACCCGTTAGTAAAGCAGTACCATCTGTAAATTCCTGGAAAGTATTCTCTCCCACGGTCTCATAACTGGCCGAATATTCTTCGCTGTCAAATTTAATCCAAACAATTCGCTTACTATTTCCTTCGGTTCCGTAGTTATCTAAAGTACAAACGGTACTTCCTCCCGTGCTGCTGCCACAGGGAATTTCAATCAATGCTTCAGCGTGGAAGTGCTCGTTACGATCTGTCCATTCACCACTACTTTTCAGCAGACGGGCGTAATGTTCGGCTCCGTTAAGGTTGTTTGGCTCTCCGCTACGCCAGTTGCTATAAGTAGAAGTACCGTTCACCCAGGTGAAATTTCCTTCCTCTGCTTCGTCATTGTAGCCAATCCATACGTAGTCCGCCAAGATATTGCTGCGGATAAATTCGTTCTCTGCGGCATCATTTACAGTTGCTAAGTGGCCACCCATGTGTTCTGCTAAATCACGGGCCTGGTGCCAGGTCAGACTATTGGTACTGGAACAGTAATATTTGCTGTTGTTGTTTTCTCCCAAATAAACTAATCCGGTAATTTCATTCGGGGTGATGCTACAATCAATGGTTGTTTCGATCACCACCGGACAAGGAATTTCAATCACGGCTTCGGCCTGAAAGAGTTCGTTACGGTCTGTCCATTCACCACTGCTTTTCAAAATACGGGCGTAATGCTCGGCTCCGTTAAGATTGTTTGGCTCTCCGCTACGCCAGTTGATGTAGTCAGAATCACCACTCACCCAGGTAAAGTCTCCTTCCGATGCTTCATCGTTATAACCAATCCAGGCATAATCTGCGAGAATATTGTTTCGAATAAATTCGTTTTCTCCGGCATCGTTAATGGTTGCCAGGTGACCACCCAAATTGATGGCTAAATCACGCGCCTGGTGCCAGGTTAAGTCGCTGGTATTAGAACAGTAATATTTGCTGCCATTTCTTTCTCCCATGAAGATTAATCCAGCAATTTCATTTGGAGTAATACTACAATCAACCGTAGTATTCGGAGTCTGGCTGCAATTAGAAGTAGCTACGGGAGCTTCAAAAGTTACTTCCGCGAAATTAGCACCAGGTAAAGTGCTGGCCGTAACATCTTCGCTACAAGTAGAAGCAATAGCCGGGTTGTCGATAGCCGTGAGAGGTTCTACGTAAGGAACAATGGTAACAAAGTCTTCACAACTGTTCGTTCGTCCAAAGTTATCGGTTACGGTAAGTTCCACAATTCTCACACCCGCATCAGCGGCGGTGAAAGAAGTAGGGCTAACGGTAATTTCTACCAATTCTGCTCCGCAAGAACCGTAGCTGCGGCCACGGTCGATATCAGCAGCGGTAAATTCGACGATTCCACTTTCATCCAGGAAGAAAAAATTATCGCTTTTACAAGCGGCCTGTGGTAGTGGTGTTTGGTTGATATCGGTAAAAGTTTCTCCGAATTCGAGGTTTGTTTCATTAGCAGAACCGCTGATTTCGTAAGTCAGACCGTCAGTCTGGATACTTCCTTCGATATTAATACTACTTTCCTGAATCAGGACAGCGCAAATCTCCATGGTAATTTCTCCCTGGTTATTTACGCGGTTTTTATTTTCCAGCTGGCCACCGGATTTGATCATAATTTCGTTGTTATTAACTAAATTATTTTCGTTCATTATCTTTCCGGAAAGTTCCATGTTGGTGTTGTTACGCACCACACCAGTATTGGTTAGCATACTGGCAGACTGCACCCCGAAACTTCCATTATTAACAATTAAACCACTATTATTTAGCGGGCTGTTAATTTGTAATTTTGCGTTTGATTCAATCCGGATAACTCCGGAAGCAGCGTTGACTAATTCACTACCAAAAGGAAAATCAACAAAGCCGGTAATTTCGAGTCTGCCTGAGTTTTCCATTTTTTGAGTGGTAATAAATTTTCCGGCAACGGTCATTGTACCTTCATTACTGATAGGCCCGTTGCTGTTTAAATCTCCAAGACTGTTAAAAGTTCCCCGGTTATTCAATTCCGCAGAAGCTGCGTGTTCGTAAACTCCGAAGTTATCAAGAACTCCGTCATTATTAAAAATACCATCATTATCAAATACCATTGAACCGGCATTGATAAAATAATTATTGTTATTAATAATACCTCCACCAAAATTGATGATTGTTCCATTATTAAAAACTACGGTATTAAAGGTAAGCGTGCCCGCATTTTGAATAGTAAAATCAATTACCGGACTTCCACCGTAAATAGGTGAGTTGCCATTTTCCATAACGGGTAAAGTAGCCGTTTGGCCACTCGTGGGAATTCCAGCCGTCCAGTTAGCGGCGTCGTTCCAATCATTGCTGACTGCCCCGGTCCATAAGGTTTGGGCATTCATGCAGAAAACACATAGGGTAAATACCAACGTGTACAAGAATTTTTTCATTTTAAAGTGTTTTTGTAAAAAAATAGTGTTTAAATGTCATAAGAAGTTCAGGAGGAACTACTTCAATATATTTCAACGGGGGAAGTAAAGCCGACAACGGGAGAAAATTAAATAGGGGAGAAAATTGAACAGGGGAGAAAATTAAACAGGGGAGAAAATTAATTTGGAGTGTTTGCTGGAGGTATCTGTTAGCACGTATGGGGTAAGATAAAAGGAGGGCTGTGGACCTTGTCAGGTCGATTCAGGCATAAAAGTATAGGCAATTAACAGATATGTCAATTAAAATTATGGTTTTTAAAAAAAATACCAGAATAAGGGTAGAGGATATATTTTAAAACAAAATAATATTTAAGAACTTGTCTAACCATTGACTTTCTTTTACTAATTTAGAATTAAATTTTGAAAAAAATGTTTTTTGCCGTATATTTCCAGGCATTTTTTATTTAATTAAATATAAAAACTCTTTTTTCTAATCAAATATTCAAAAATGAAAAGATTTTTAATAGGCTGCTGTGCCAGTCTGCTACTTTTTAGCTGTGCAAAAGAGCGTATGCCTATCTCTGAGGAAGCACAAAAAGATCAATTGGTCACTAAAACAGAAATAGACCAACATATCCGAACCGTAATGAACCGGGATGGTATTTACGACTGGAAGCACGCACCCGATGCTATTTTATATAGTGCAGCCATGCGAAGTGATTCAATTTTTGCCATTGGCTACCAAACCTCAACTGCGGATGATCTGGAAAATAATATCCACCTCATTGATATCAACAGCCCGGAATGGCTGAATTCCAGAGATAAAGTATTAACGCTGATATTAAAAAATGAGCAGGCGGTAAATCCCGAAACAACATTACTGGATATACTTCCCAACGGATATCCGGATTTTTTCCCTTCAATGGAGGTCAGGATCACAAATCCCACTACGATTAGTGCGTTACGGGAATTGGATGAAATCCGATATCTGGAATCTATCAGTTATGTACTGGCCCCCGATAATGCGGTAGAACGCAGTTCCTCCGGCTGTGGTGTCAGTCCGAACTACAATTTAAATACCTCCGATTATACGAATATTGCGCCGGGTACCAAGCGAAGCTGGCACCACGCGACCTCCCAAGTTCCTGCGGCCTGGAATAGTACGACGGGAAGTGGGGTGACCGTAGCTATTATTGATACCGGATTGTCAGATGATCAGGATAACCTTGGAAGTAATTTTAACAGCGGTTACAGTTCCGGACGTTTTGTGCAAAAATATAGTACCAAATATTCGGGTGCCTGGTGGTGGAAATCACTGGATGACCCACACGATCAGTGCGGACACGGTACTCAAATGGCCGGACTGGCGACCGCGCCACGTAGTAATGACGGAAATGCCGTCGGCGTTGCTTATAATTCTAATCTGATTGGAATCCGGGCGGTAGAAGATGTATTTATTTCCTCCGGAAATGAAAAAAGAGGGGTAAGAGATGCCCTCAAGCTGGCAGGTGACCGGAGCGATGTAAAGGTAATCAGCATGTCGCTGGGTTCTCCATTTTCAAGTGGTACGGTAAAAGATGGTGTCTACTATGCTTATAATCGTGGAAAGATGATTCTGGCCGCTGCGGGTACTTCCTTTAGCTGGAGCAGTGGATATGGCGTCATTTTTCCCGCTACGATGAATCAGACGGTAGCGGTTACCGGAGTAAAAGATGCCGCTAATATGGTAAAATGTAATGTTTGCCACAGTGGCAGCAAGGTAGATTTTGTGATGGTGATGCAACGCAGTGCCAGCACGAGCCGCAACGCATTGACGCTGGCGCTTTCTAGTAATCAACCTACTTACGTCAGCGGTTCTTCTGCGGCCACGGCGAGTGTTGCCGGGATTGCAGCGCTGATTTATGCCAGTCACCCAGGAGCATCCCGAACCCAGGTTTTTAATGCGATGAAGCAACAGGCCAGTTTTTATCCGGGCAAGAGCAGTAACTTCGGCTGGGGAATTATCGACGCCAACGACGCGGTTAATATGAGTTTTTAAAGATTTGTGGAATACGAAATGAAGCTCCCCGAGGCAAGCCATCGGGGTATCGCTCAAGGCTAAACACAGTTAATCGGTAGATTAGTTAATCAGTCCTGCTAACGTGTTTATCCGAGGCAAAGCCTCAGAGAATTCTTATTGATTAAAATAGCCTTTTTAAAAGTGCGCCGTCCTGAATTTAAATTCGGGGTGGCGCTTTTTGTTTTTTACATTTTATTTTTATCCTTGCCTCTTTAGGAATGTTAAATATAATAGTTCATATTTAAAACAAAACAAATACAAATATATTTCTTTTAAATACTTTCATCTAATCGCTGTTCCAAACCAAATACTACCGCATCAGTGTCAGATCGCCTTTATATTGCTGTCTGAATCCATCTTTAAATAATACCTCGGCCACAAAAACATAGACACCAACTTCAGCATCCGTACGACCATTTCTACCTTCCCAACCAGTAAGTTCATCCGGCGCAATATTTTCCTGACTATAAATCCGGGCACCCCATCGGTTAAATATTTTTAAGGAAAGAATAGTCGCAACATCTTCTCCGGTTGCTATTCTGAACACATCATTTAATCCATCTCCGTTGGGTGAAAACGTATTGGGAATATATACCTTTCTGAGTTTTTCTACAGTTACTAATTTCTCAGCAAAAGCCTGACAATTTGTTAGGGTATCAATTGCGCTCACCTGATACAATCGGGTAAATGCCGGCACCTCCGTAAACGCTTCGCAATTATCACAAATAGCCGTATCCAGTAATTTCCATTCATAAATTACATCTTCACTATTAGAAATAGCTTCGATGGTTATCTCTTCTCCGAGCTGAATAAATTCATCATCTCCAAGCGTCACCACCAATTCTTCCGGAGCCGCTACTACAAAAGGAAAACTCGTTTGGCAACCGGTCATTTCTTCTATGAACAATTCGTACGTTCCTGGCGTCAGAAATCCAAAACTTTGGGTCGTAGAAAATCCCTGATCCGGGTTAAGTGAAAACAGAAAAGGAGGCGATCCGCCAACTACCGTATCAATCATTATTGCACCACTATTATCACCGGACAAACAGGTAACATCCTGCACCGAAAACTGTGGTATAACCGGGTCTGCGGTCGTCACCTCAGCCGATGCTATTCCTGTACATCCGTTCGCATCAGAAACGATAATTCCATAAAATCCACTTGCTATGTTTTCCAGATTGGAAGTATTATTTCCCGTAGACCATTCGTAGGTGACATCGCCCACTGCGCCAGTCACCTGAGCGCCTATAATTCCGTCTTCCGCATCACTGCAACTGATGGGTTGAAGGATCAGAATCTGAACATCTACCGGCGCTCCGGGAGCCTCCACCAATATTTCTGCGATGGTGGTACAACCGTCAGAATTTGTTACCGTTACTTCGTGGATCCCGGCGGTTAAATTTAGTGCTTCCTCCGTCGTTTCGCCGTTGTCCCAAAGGTAAGAAACCGGGGTACCATTGGTCGAAACAACCGCTTGCCCATTACTTTCACCAAAACAGGTAACTGACTGACTACTAACTATTTGCGCCTGAAATTCAATAGGTTGAGTGGTGGTAAAATTATTAGTTGCCATACAATTATTGACATCCGTTACCGTTACCTGAATGTCTCCGGCGCAGAGATTACTGGCAATGGCGGTATTCTGTCCATCGGACCAGTTAAAGGTGTACGGAGCGGTCCCGCCCGTCACCTGTATTTCCAGCGTTCCATCACACGTTCCGAAGCAGGAGGCAGCCGTATTAACGGATTCATTGACGAGCAATAATCCGGGTGCTGCGACGGTCCCGAAAAGGGTTGTTTCTCCCCAAATATCTGAGACGACAATCTGGTAATTTCCAGCTTCCAGATCATTGATACTTCCCGTTCCGCCCTCGGTCGTTACGACTCCGTTTCCACTGGTTCCGTTGTCTCCCGTCCAGGCAAAATTATAGGGTGCCTGTCCGTTCGAAACGGTAAACAAAATTTGTCCGTCATTCCCACCAAAACAGTTGAGTAAATCGTCGGTAACTTCCGTTAAAATATTGGACGGAAAAAGAATGACTACACAATTTTCGGCAGTACAATTGGCATCCAGATCTGTAACAGTCACGCAGTAAGTCTGACCACCGGTTAAGCCAGTTTGAGTTGAATTTGTACTTCCATTAGACCATTCGTAGATGATATTTCCTGAGCCGCCAGTTACCGTAGCACTCGCCGTTCCATCGGATTGTCCCAGACCACTGGCTTCGCTATCCAGAATAGTATTAACGGCCAAATCACCAAGGACGGTCAGGTTGATAGTGACGGTACTGTCACAACCATTTTGAGCCGTCAATACATCTGTATACGTTCCCGAATCCTGTACATTACCTGTACTAATAACAAAACTTTCACCAAAACAAATAGAAGGGTTGATGGTAGTCGTAATTGCTGGTAAAATTGTTAAATTTCCGGTAACCAGACTATCGCAACCAAACTGATCTGTTAGTACTTCTGAGATCGGTCCGCTGTTTTTATAAAAGGCCGTACCCACGGCCAGGCTGTCTCCAAAACAGAGCGTTTCCTCCACTATTGCTTCTACGAAAGGCCGGATATTTAATATACCGGTAATCAGACTATCACAACCTGCTACCGAGATCAAATTTTCAAAAACAGGTCCCGAATTTTTGTAATAAACGGTTCCTACTAAAAGAGAATCACCGAAGCAGATGGTCTCTTCCAGATTGGTGATGATAGGCTGTGGTTCAATCACCATTGCCGTGGCGGTGGTTGAACCAAAGGCATCCGTTATTGAAAAATTATAATTACCCGGAGGTAAACTACTAATGATAGCACTGCCTCCTTCTGTCTCCACCGTTCCACTTCCATTCAATCCATTTACCGGATTTTCCCACGAATAACTGTAAGGAATTACGCCGTTAAAAATTGTCAAACTCAGCGTTCCGTTGGCATCACCAAAACAGTTCAGCAATTCATTTTCAATATTTGTTTGAATATTACTGGGAAATAAAACCAACACACAATCAACCACCTCACACCCCACACCATCGGTCACCGTTACACAATAACTGGAACCGCCCGTTAAGTTGGTCACCACGTCAGAGTCTGCGTTATTATCCCACTGATACGTGTAATTTCCATCTCCTCCATTCGCCATCACCGTAGCGGTCCCATCCGAAACCTGATACGCAGAAGCTTCAACTGTAAGCATTATATCTAAATCCAAAGGTGGGTTAACGGTCAGATTGGTTAGAATCGTACTATCGCAACCGGTTTCAGAAGTCAGTACGTCGGTATAATTTCCACTGACTGTATAAATGATATTTTCCCCCACTGTAAACGCATCACCCTCGCAGATAACGGGATTCTGGGTGACCCGGTATTCCGGTAATACCGTCAGATTACCAGAAACAATACTGTCGCAATTTTGCCAGGAGGTCAATGTCTCAAAAACGGGACCACTGCTGGTATAAATCGTTCCTCCAATCGGTAAAGTTTCACCAAAACACAAAACCGGATTTATCTCCGTTTCAATTTGATCCCGAATCGTCAAAAATCCATTAACTAAACTATCACAACCATTTACATCCGTCAAAACCTCGGCAATCGGCCCGGTACTATTGTACGTATTGTTACCGACAGGTAATGTCTCGCCGGCGCAAAGCGTCGTCATCAGCATGGTTTCATTTAGTGGTAGAAATTCAACAAAGCCATTGACGGTACTATCGCAACCATTCTGAGCGGTTAGAATTTCCATTACAGGACCATCTGTGCTGTAAATGGTTGTTCCGACGGGTAGAGATTCCCCAAAACAAAGCGTTTCGTTGAGCGTAGTGATAATCGGTGGCGGATCGAGCACTACCCCACCCGCTACTTTTATTCCAAAGGCATCGGTAATGGTGAAAGAATAGTCTCCGGCGGGTAGTCCATTTAAGGTCGTCGTTCCTCCTTCGATAGTTACCATCCCGTCACCTGATAAAGAGACATCCTGATTTTCCCAGTTATAAGTATAAGGAACTGCTCCGTTAGAAATTTGAAAGCTCAGGGTGCCATCCATATCTCCAGGACAGGTCAGCAAGTCATTCTGAACAGCAACGATTATATTGCTTGGAAATAAAATCAACACACAGTTTTCCGCGCTACAACCGACGGCATCGGTGACCGTTACACAATAAGCAGAACCCCCCAACAGGTTGGTGGCAATTGAATTATTTGTATTGTTATCCCACAGATAGTCGTATGGCGCTACGCCACCGGATGCTGTAGCCGTTGCTGCGCCGTCGGGAGTTTGAAAGCCGGTGGCCTCTACCGTTTGACTGACTTCTAACATTAGTGAAGCAGCAACTTCCAGGTTGGTAATAATCGTACTGTCACAGCCGTCAAATGCAGGAATAATATCTGTGTAAATTCCAGTTGCGTTATAAATATTACCCGCTATTTCGATCCCGGTTCCCGCGCAGATAGTGGAGTCGATGGTAACTGTATTTTGGGGTAAAATAGTTAGCGTACCTTCGACCAGGCTATCACATCCCGCCTCGGTTAATAAGGGCACAGAGATGCTGCCAGTTGTCGTCAGGATATTGTCGCCGACTCGTAGCGTATCTCCAAAGCAGAGTACCGGATTAATATTTTCAATAATCGGATCGTAGCCCGCGTCTGTTACCGTCACAGAAAACACTCCTCCCCGGTCATCCGGTCCGCCATTTAATAAAATAAAATAAGTTGCTCCCGGCGTCAGACAGGACAATTCCAGATCTTCGTTCAGATTCCCCGGAACGTAAGAGGCAGCTACTTCATTAAAATTTCCGTTACAGGTTTGATCGTCCGAGGCAAATACTGCCAGTTGGATATCTACGGCATCCAGACCGCCGTTATTCCGATTTTGATCGCTCACCCCGGAGATAAGTACATGCCGGGAAGCCGGTGCCTGAAAAGTGAACCAGACCGAATTATCCGCAGAAAACACACTATTTACCGGATCAGTTGGCGATCCGGTAGCGCATAAATTACTGATCGTCAGACCCGTAGTAAGCTGACCTCCATCGGGTACCGCTCCCAGAGCTGTGGCTTCACAGATACGATCCGGAGCCTCTGCTATGCCTTCTTCCCTAACTTGTAATCCAAATAAACCGTAAAATCGGGTAGTCGGAGGAGGAATCAATCCATCTACCAGAACATAGTAAGTACGGTTGGCTTCCAGGCAATTGGCCACCATCAATTCGTTGGGATCGGTTACATTCCAGCTGGAAGTCACCAGCTCGAAATCACCGGTACAATCCGAGGTACTAGACTGATAAAGTGCCATTTGTAAATTTAAAAATTCTCCGGTATTCTGCGGATCACTCAATCCAAGAATAGAAGTAATGGAACCCGGATTACCGGAGGTAGTAAAAGTAAACCATACACCAAAATTATTCTGCCAGCCCGCCCCGTCCGCACCAGTATCAGGTTCATCCTGGCCGTTGGCGCAATAATTATTATAAATGTCCTGGGTCGCATCTCCCAGTTGCTGACCGTTATTAAGTTCTCCCAGATCAATGGCACCGCACATATTATCATTCCCCTGATCGGTGAGGGTTCCGGTAGTTTCGATGGTAAAATTCACAAATCCGCCGGAAGGCTGACCTTCAGGTAAGGTAAGGTTATAATCAATGGTTCCCGAATAAGGAACAGCAAATCGCTCACAAATTTCCGTTCGGCAATCTTCCACTACGTTACATAATATTCCGTCATTTTCGTAGGCTTTAAAGCAAACATTAACAATGGGCAGATCGGGCAGGCAGGTAATTTGCCGGGAGAATTGAGTCGTTGGCAATTGATTAAAACAAAAGGGATTGCCCAGATAATGTTCCCAACCTTCAAACTGAATATCTACGGCCCATTTAGGATCCGGCCCAGATAGAAAATCATCACAGGTCGTCGTTGATTCACCTCCTGTAACCGTGACGGATACAGTGGCTTGTGCTATTATGTTATTTGAAAAAAAATGAATGCCAGCAAATAAGCAAATGGCTACGGTCCGGTAGATAGAAAGTTGGTTAAAAACGACTGTCATCAGGGAGGCTTTGTATTCGTTATTCTGTAAGTAAGTTTTTAATTATCAGCAATTTACCAAGATTAATTTCAAAAGATACCCTAATTATTATTTAAAATTGGTTAAGGTCAAGTTAAGGACGCTTGAATAAATACAATGCACGCTATCGTTTCTCTTTTTACACTAAAAAAAAGACCGTAGCAAATCTGCTACGGTCCGATAACCTTTTAAATAAAAGAATAAGAAAGCAACTGTAAAAGTCACTTCCGTAAAAGCTATATTCTTTAACGGTACAATTCAAAAAATCCTCTGAAAGTACGGTTGTCTTCGTCGTTTAGTTTAAGGAAATAAAAGTAAGTACCGTCCGGTAAATCTTTATCTCCATCCCAGGTTCCTCCCCAGTCATTCTGATAATTTTCGGCCTCAAAAACCTGATTTCCCCAACGGTTGTATACGATTAATTCTGCCTCCGGAAAGTCTTCAATTCCGGCAATATAGAAAACGTCATTCAGTCCGTCCCCGTTGGGAGAAACCGCGGTAAAGATGACGATATCCGTACATTCGATAAATACAAATACGGTAGCCGTATCACAACCATTTGGATTGCAGACAACGTAGTCAAATTCATCCCAGCGTTCGCAGGTTTCATCCTCCGGATTGTAGGTAACAGAACAATCCAGGTTTAAGGTCGCCGTTCCATAAGTCGGTTGGGTCAGTAAATAAGCGGTATCCAGCCCACCAAATATGACGTCGTTGGCTTTAATATCAATGACCACAGGAGTTGCGGTAAAAGTAGTCGCCGTATCATCCACGGCTTCGGGTGTTTCAAAATAAGGTTCTACCTGAATACAGAAATAAGTGGTATCACAGATGTTATTGACATCGCAAACTACTACACAGGCCGTATCTTTACCCAGTTCTAACCCGGCATATTCCACACAGAAAGTCTCCGGATTTACAAAGAAATCTACGTTTCCATTGGATTCGTCGGCGCAAAAATCATCAATCGTGACGATTGGTCCGGCAAGTCCTAAAGTATCCGGACAGTAGACGACTTCTTCTCCGATGAAAATGGTATCCACCACCAGATTAGGACCATCGACGGTACAGGCATTGGTGGTGATGAGCAATTCGATGGTATCGCAAAGCCCACTCAGATCACAAATTTCAATACAAGCCGTGTCGGTTCCCAGATCAACTCCAGTATAAGAAATACATTTATTTAAACTATCAATACTGAAAACTACCGAAGTTCCGGCGGCGTCTTCACAAATATTTCGCAAGCTGCCGATGCCCCGGACACTGAAATTCATCGTATCAATACAATAGGTACTCGTTTCACCAAAACAGACATTGTCCGTAAACAGATTGGCACAAGAGATATTTGCCAGAAGCGTATCGGCACAAAATGCAATGGTATCCAGTACAATAATTTCGTAAAATCCGGTATCCAGAGTGATTCCCAATCCTGCGGGACTCCCGGTCAGAGAGTGGGTCAACGTAGAGGTCGCGCCAAAGTCCGTTGCTTCCACTTCGATGGGACCGTAACTTAATGTCGCGTCCATTCCGACAATCACCTGCGCGGCGGTATCCGCCGTAAAGTTCGCATTCGGAACCAGACTATTCATCAGGTTCACCAGTTCCGGAATATTTGAAAAGTTTCCGGTAAACGTAGAATCTCCAACTTCCCACGATGTCATCTCATAAGGTCCGGCATTACCCATTCCAAACAAGTTATTATAACTGTACGTAACCAAAGTATCCCAATTACATCCTTCGTAATTATCGGTGTAAACAGCGCCGTTGATGGTCACGACATAGTTATTCAGATTATTCAAATTCATATCAATACAAACCAGAGAAGTTTCACCGCAAACGTGGGTCAGCTGCGTCGTTGACTCCCCGTAGAAGAAATCACAACCGTTGTCTTCACAGGTTGGAACGATGATCGCATCTTCGCTTGTTTCACAACCGCGTGCATCCGTCACCGACAAACCGTACGTTCCAAGAATCAAATCTATCCGGTCTTCCGGATTATCATTTCCATCCAAATCTGCCCAGTCAAAAATATACGGTGCAGTTCCGCCTAACATTTCAACATCAATAGATCCAAAACCATCACAAACGGGAGTGACCGTAGCAACAATCACAGGATCTTCCGGAGCATTTATTTCAAAACAAACGGCACCTGCGGTACAACCCGCTCCATCCTGAATCATTACGCAGTAATTTCCTTCCGGTAAATTTCCATTTTCGTAAGTATCAATTCCATCCGTGATAATTGTATCGGGTACTCCGTTGAAAGCACCATTGTATTCAATACTAAATTCAACCAGTCCATCTATATTTCCGAAACAGGAAATATGATAAACAGAATCAAGTGTCATTGTTGCTCCGGGAACATTGTCTACCAGTACAAAAACAAATTCCAGTTCACAAGCGGTGGTTGCATCGTTGTCTCTGATAATAACGTTATTAGCTCCACCGGTCAATCCGGTACGTGCCGCATCGGTAGTTACCAGTCCATCGCCCCAGATGAAAGTATAATTTCCACTTCCTCCGGTCACCGCAATGGTAACAGCTCCATCACTTAATCCGCAAGTAGGTGTTATATCTACGTTTGCAATGGCAGACAATGGATTTTCTGATTCAATTTCTACCAGCATCACGTTGGAACAACTGCCATTGGCCGGATCAGTTAAGGTTACAAAATAACTTCCTTCCGCCAGATCATTCCGGGTCACATCCGTCGAACCATCTTCCCACAAATAAGTAAAGCTGGCGGGACTTAATGTAGCCGTTCCGTCGGCCGCATCACAGGTAGCTGGTGTCGTAATCGCGGTAGCTTGCGGTCCGTCCAGATTCGTAATCAGCACCAACGCTTCGGTCGCACAAGTCGTGTCACCCGGATCTGTAATTTCAACACGATATCCGCCAAACGGTAAACCGGTTCGGATATTTCCTTCGGAATTTGGGGTTCCGGCTTCCGGTGTCCAGGTATAATTATATCCGGTGTTTCCACCAAACATATTAATTGTAGCAGATCCCGTCGCCTGGTTACACTGACTTTCTACTGCTATAATAGAGTTAACGTCGGGTGTTGTACAAGGACAATCCGTGGTAATGCTGACATCTTCGGCGAGCGTACATCCCACCGCGTCAGTTACCGTTAGCGGATAGGTTCCAGCGGATAATTCCGACCGGTCCACAATATTATCACTTCCCGCCAGGTCATCCCAATTCACCGTATAAGGTCCCGTTCCGCCATTGATGGTTACATCAATACTTCCTGGCTCACTACAATCCGGTTCTACGATAAATAATAAATCTATGTAATCCGGTTCCTGAATAGTAAAACAATCACCACCCGCAACACAGCCACCTTCGTCAGTAATAATGATACAATAATCACCAGGCGACAGATTTCCATTTTCATAAATATTCGTACCATCCGTAAACATTGTATCCGCAGGTGCGTCAAAAGCGATATCGTAAGCAACGGTAAAATTAGCAACTCCATCACTATTCCCCGTACAACTGACAGCATCTTCACTTTCAATCGTCACAACCCCCGGAGGTACATTGTTGATTAACAAGAACGGTACGTCCAGCGAACAACCAGAGCCTCCCGCGTCAATCACTGTGACGATGTGCATTCCCGCAGCTAGATTATCCTGGGTATTGGTTCCGCTGAGGAAACTATAAAGATAACTTCCGCTACCTCCTGTAACGTTGACGGTGACCTGACCGTTAGCAAAATTACAATCCGGTGCAACATCTGTTACAACCTCTGCCACCAAGTTGTTTTCTTCAGCAATTTCTACCAGCATAATTCCGGGACAATCCGGGAAAGCAGGATGGGTGACGGTAACAAAGTAGTTACCCGCGGCCAGACCATTTTGCGTTGGTCCCGCTGGCAATCCATTTTCCCACTGGTAATTAAAATTAGCAGGAGTCAGCGATGCCGTTCCATCCGCCGCCGCGCAGGTAGCAGGTGTGGTAGTAGCCGTAGCCGTGGGGCCATCCGAATTCGTTAAAACGATTTCAACGGTCTCCGTACAGCCCGGATCAGCCGCATCGGCAATAATGACCCGATATCCTCCGGCGGGTAAATTTTCTCTGATATTTCCAAAACCAGCAACGGTTCCGGCTTCCGGAATCCAGGTATAATCATAAGCGTTTTCCGGTCCTTCGACTCTGACCATAGCTGATCCATCGGTATTACCACAGGTTGGTTCAATCAATGTTACACTCGTCAAAACGGGCGGCTGACAACCACACTGGGTAATTGTAAACGTTTCAACGGCCTGACAACCGGAGACAGCCCCGACAATTGTAACAGTGAAATCAGATGAATTATTTATATAAATGGCTTCAAAATCCAGCGTGTTTCCGTTGATGACCGCGTTGGCAAAATCACCCGTTCCATCAATTGTAAAAGAAGCAATATCTTCGTTGATACTAATAGATAAAGCGGTAGTATCTCCGGCACAATTTTCAAAATCATTAATAACAGTTGTTACAATAGGTGGCGTAATAACATCCACAAAAACTTCCGTTGTATCAATACATCCGGCCGCATTGGGTCCGTAAACGATGTAAGTTGTGGGTACCATTGGATTAACCATCAGCTCATCTCCCGTTCCCTGTACCAATCCACTCGGCAAGGCAGCCCAGGTATAACTATCTGCACCCGAGGCTTGTAAGGTTACTACTTGTCCGGCACACTCGGTACTGATTGGAGACTTCATCACCTGAATATCCGGTGGCGTCAAAGTGGTGATTGTAATGGAAGCAGTATCTTCAAATCCGGGAAAATTACTATCTGTAACAAAGACGTGGAAGGTGTATGCTTCGTTAGCCTCCGTTCCAATAAAAATTGGATTAGAAATATTGTAATCATTCAAAGAACCACCCGGCGGATTATTTGTATCATCTTCCCAACGGAAATCTGATCCACCCGTTGCCAGTAACTGCATTTCGGTATCAGGACAAACCAGTGTATCACCGGGAATAATCTCTACGACAATCGCATTATCATTAATCACCTGAATAGTTTCTACGGACGAACATCCGGTCGCGGAAGTTACTGTAACAGAGTATTCGGTATTGCCCACTGGCGTCGCGACGGGCATGGCCGCCGTAGGATCATCCAGGGTAGCGGCTGGTTCCCAGTTATAGGTATAAGGCATCGTACCATTACTGGCAATTACGCCGAGATTTGTACTAGAACCAGGCAACACATAAACGGTATCAGGCGCATTGATTATCACTCCCAATCCACGAATAATATTTATTGTATCGCTGGAAACACTGCCACAAGCAGGTCGTGTTGTTTCCAGAATATAGGATAACGTATCTTCCATCGCAGCGTTGTGCGGAATGGTCACATCGGGATTTGGAATATCAGTCGCACTTAATAAATTGGTTGTCGCCGGGGCAATGGCGCGCCAGTTATAGGTATAACCTGTTAATCCCATACAGGCAGGATCTCCCAAAGTTGTATTAATAGTTGTAGGTGTAATCGCACAAAATAGCTGATCTGCTCCGGCGTTTAATAATTGCGGTTCGCCGAGTGGAAATTCACTGGTTTGACATAAACCCAATCCAAGCGTATCCAACTGCACAATCAAGCCGCAAGCCTGACTGCTCGTTACGGGTACATCATGTGCGTAGGGCAGATTACCACCGCTGACGATAGGTCCACTTTCTACGTGAGCACTGATTTCCGGGTCACCGGCACTAACGGTTCCATCATTATCAAGATCATAAAAATACCGGATAGTAAAATTACTATTTGGAAAATCAGAACCAGGATTATTTATTTGTCCGGCAACGGTTACAATTTCTTCATCTCCCGAGCTGCAGATACTGGTCAAACTTGACATATCAATATCCAATAAATTTTGTAACACTGGTAATTCGGTACTTGCACCATCATTACTTGAAGTAATATCATCAATATCACAATTTGTCCCCAGGCTCTCGCAAAGCAGGGTGGTACGATGGATAGTGAACAGATTGACATCAAAATTATTAATCGCACATTCAATATCCGGTGAAGTGACTGATAGTGTAAATCTGATGGTATCATTTTGTGGAACTCCTGCGGGCAAGCACCAGTAAACGGATTGCATACCGGAATTAATTTCCGAAGTGGGTTCTACGTTATCCGTCCAGGTATTTGGGGTCACTACACTGGTAGAATTCAGATCATATAAAACCCCTGGAGGTAACTGTAGACTTACCTTATCCGTCGTATCCGTTAAGTCAATTGCCCGGTTGACGACGATAATTTCCAGCATAGAACTTTCACCTGGGATCAGTGCAGATTCGGGTGTAAATTCAATATCAAAATTCTTATTGCCCGTAGGCCCTGCTCCGGCAATTTCCAGTGGCAACGTTTCACCTGTTTCAAAATTGGTGGTATCTCCACAACCTCTGAGTCCCTGAAAGCTATAATAAGATAAAGAACCGCTGGTATAATCACAATCGGTAACAAACTGATAACGGATGATCATCTGGTTAGAATCAGGTATCAACGGATCAAAACCTTTGAGTCCGTTGTTATCCAGATAAGGATGAATCTCACTGAAATCGGTGAACTCATAAACATCTCCTCTCGTTTCTGTTTCCACAAAAACCGGGTCTGACATCGTGGGTACGAAGGGCGCGCCTGAAGGGTACGCAACCTCAAAACTTCCCGGTACGAAGTTCATTCCTTCGGCGGGTAAAATAATTTTGGTGTTGACATCGAAAGCGGCTCCCCGCTGGGTATTTCTTAAAAGGATAGCTATCCGGCTGGTATCACAAATCGCGGGATCAGTAGCTGGCTGCTCCACAATATTTGCGTCCAGAAAGGGGTCCAGTGCGATAACCGATAGTGGTAACTGAAGGTCACTGCAAGGCGGATAATCTTCTGGATTCCAGGAAGGATCGGTGTACGGAGTACAGTTCCAACCCGTCCGGGCCGTGATATGACTGGTTCCGCAACTATTGACCACTGCTTTTACCAGATACGTATTACAAATCTGGTCCAGCGGATTGGTACCATTTGACTGGAGTAATCCGGGACTAAAAGCAAAGAAATTATCAGCAGTTGAACCGTACTGACTAATGGTCAAATTTTGCGGATTGGCAGGATCACTAACATCCTGGATGGAAACAATCTGTACGTTGTTTCCAGCCTGTTCAAGGGCCAACCATGATGCACCGGCATCGGCGGTAAAAGAAGTATTACAATACTGAAATTCCCAAATCGCGGTATCTCCCAACAATTCAAAATTAGGATCAGAAACCGGATTTAAAGAGAAAGTCGGTGGATCCGTATAAAAAATATCATTGTCTTTGGTATCTGTAATTGGTAACGTACAAGAACCATCTCCGATTACACTGGCGTAGAACCGATCTTTGAAATAGATGGTCGGATCAAAATCGTACTGGTTATTTCCGTTGGCACTGGCATTCGGAGATTTACAATCCGGTACTACTCTGATTCTAAAATTAAAAGAATAAGCCTGAACGAGATTTAAAGAAGGAACTGCAGTCAGCGTATCAAAATAAGCGATGTAAACAGAATCGGCTACGGTCTCAAAACCAGCTACCGGAAAGTAATTATTTCCGTGAACTGGATGGCCAGGAATAGATACTTCGGCTTCGAATACACTAAATCCATTTAACACTTCCGGCTCAAAATCAAAGCGAATAGAATCAATGGCAATGGCCTGTCTGAATTCCGCTCCAAAGAAATCGGAGAATCCATTATTCACGGTTACCAACTGATAATTCAAGAAAGTTTCTTCACAACCTTCGGGCATAGAATTACTGCTGGGAACGTTAAAAACGGTTTCTGATTTAGCGAGTGTGAAGTTGTCACCGAAATTATCACAGGCAAATTCTTCTCCGTCAAAATCTGCGTAGGCATAACCTCTTAGTTTAGGAACCTGTAAAAATTGGGTTGTAAATGGTCCGTCAGGATTGACGGAGAAATTTCCAATAAACTCTACGGTATCCATGGCGACCAGGGTCAGTCCATTATCCTGCAAACAACGATCTAGATTAAAAGTCAGAATCTGAGTACTATCTTCGGTGACCGTGGTTAAGTCTGCCGGAGTTACATTACAAAAATATTCAGAACCACCATTAGTGATTCTTACGGTAGCAAAATCAAATAAAAAGGTTTGATCGGTGGACATACTACCGTCAATATTATTATAAGAAATAACTACTCCGATGCTATCCGTAACAGGTGTATCTCCGATAATATTCATTAAACGCATTTCAACCGAATCACAAGACAATCCTACTTTTGTATTAGCCATCGCAGGATCAAATTTAGTGGAATAAGTATTATCCGTAAAACCAATAGTCGTTCTGTTTACTTCGAAGGAATTGGTTTGTACACCAATGGGACAAACAAAAGTGCCCGGTGGACACGGCGGGATCATTGCGTGTAACTTTGGACCTTCCAAATCTCCACACCACCAAATATGTTCACAATCACAGGAAGGACAGACAAAACTGAACGCTGTAGGAAAAACGGTCTGGCCAAGATCGGCGGTACAATCCCCCGCAAAACCAATTTCTACGACGAATTCACCACCGATAAAAGGCGTAGTAGAAGCATCGTACAGAATCGTCAGAGTATCATTGCTCATGGACTCACTGATCATTGGGACAGAAAAGGAACTCCCATTTCGGAATAGGTTAGAGGCTGAAGGAATATGACGGACACCCGATGGTACCACCACTTTTACTTGCCACACTTCATTTCCATCACAATCTTTATCAAATGAGAAAACACCCCTTGTCTGTGTATGAACCAAAACAAAAGTATCTTCTTCTACGAAAGCATCCGGTGGTGTAAAATTTTCTACGGTACTCCGGGTATTGCTGGAGCTAAAATATCTTTCTTCGAGTCTGACCAGCCTCTCGGCGCACTGGTTGGAGTAATCAATTCTGGTATTAAAAGAAACAGAAAAAGCGTTGGCACAGGAACCATCATCTCCGGGCTCGGTGGCTCTCGAACAATCAAATTCGTAAAAAGTAATTATTTCAAAAGTATCATTTTGTCCAAGGTCATCAAAATATCCATCGCCATCCAGATCTTCCAGTCCTCCCGGACCATCGGGGTCGGTAGTGAAGGCAGCATTACCATCCAGAAAATTTAAAACCAAGGGTGCGGGAATATCCACTCCGGCAATTCTGATGGCAGTGATATCGTAAGTGCCCAGAGACAGATCAAAATCATCTCCCAATCCAACACCGACAGCCACGTCCATCATGGCGGCAAAACCATCGTCTACTTCTACCCCATCGTTGATAAATGAAACAACGCTAACACCCGGCTTACAATATCCTGTGTTTTCGTTGGTAATACTTCCTGTGTTGACAATTCTTACATTGGCAGCACCCTCTCCAATTTCGATAAAATCAGGTACGGAGACGGCGGTACAGGCCCGGCCATCACAACCCCACGACATCGTATGCGTGCTTGTTCGGGGTTCTTCACAATCCAATACACAAATAAATTCAGTAACTGTAACAGTTTCATCCGGGTCAAGAAATACATCTCCGTTTCCTGCTCCCGTACCACTGGTATTATTGGGAAAAAAGCTACCATCGATGATTCCGGTGATGAGCGTATCTCCCTCTGCGGTGAGCGTTTTAGTAATATTCAGTGGTAAGCCGTTGACCAATATTTCGGAAACGTAGATTCCTCGGCCCTGTACATTTTCGTAAAAAACGGTATCGACAAAACCGTCAAGACCACTATTATTGATAAATATATTTCGGGTCAGGCAGTCACCAACCCGTGTTGCATTTACAGTGGTATCCACACTGACGGTAAATTGCGGAACGGCAAAAGCATCCCGGTATTCGAGGTTGAGTTGAGTTTCGTTGAGGGTCTGAGCACCGATTTGATAATCAAATTCCCAGGCATCGAGGACAGTAGCCATGTCATTGGCCGTTAATGTATCGATGTAGGCACATTTGGCGGAGACCGAAAAACTGATCAGTACAAAGCTCTGTCCTGTAACACTTAAGTCGGAGATTGCAAAGACCGGATTTCCAGGATCATCGTCATTAACGAGGGTGACACCGGGTGAGGAATTTGCTGCGTCAAAATTAACTATTTCTACTCCTGAGAAAAGATGTGCGGTAGCTTGAATGTTTTGCAGGGTTCCGGGATTACCGTTGAGTTCCACCCGAACGGTTTCCGAATCGGGATCACCACAAATATTCAGAAAATCGGGTACTGCGGTACCTTCGTATTGTACCCGCAGGTTGTCTTGTGCGGACACGGAATGTACGCAGAGAAAAAAGACAATGAAAAGCGGGGATAGAATGAGTGTAAAAACCTTATTCATAAAGGTGGCGTGTTACATGATTCTTTCTCCGAATTTCCATTCTTATCGTCTTACAGGTATATATCCTGGAAATTCGTCGGAAGAGTTAGATTTTTTACAATGCAAAAACTACATGCTTCCCGCAAGACGTGTTAAGACTACCTAGATAGCTTATTATATATATTTAAAAGGTATAATGTGAAAATCGCTTTTACCTGACTTCACTCTGTGTTTAAAGGCTAAAATCGGGCCAAAAATGCGCGTATATGATGGGACCGATATGTCGTCCCGATAGGACGTTAGGTGGGGTATTGTTTGCGGTAGGTGAGTAATCCTCCGGTTAGGTTGTATAGTTTGTGGGATTTTTCATTTTTTATGATTTGCCGGATGGCTTTTTTGCTTCTTTGTCCGCTTTGACAATAGATGATGATATTTCCATTTTCCGGGATTTCAGATAGGCGGTTGATGAGGGAAGAAAGTGGGATGAGTTGACTTCCGGGAATGTGGTCGATGGCATATTCGGCTGGTTCTCTGACGTCGATCAGGTATAAGGGAGATTTGGAATGGATGAGTTTGTGAAATTCTGCGGGACTTAATTCCTGGTATCCGGTGGGATGTTTTTCTTTTATACCACAAAATACGTCGTAGTCGATGAGTTCAGTAATGGGATTGGTATTTTGTTTTTTTATTTTTAAAATACGAGTAGAGAATGCGGCGGCGTCGAAAAGGAATAGTCTGCCTGCGAGTGGTTCTCCAATTCCCGTAATGACTTTTATTACTTCGCTGGCCTGCATGCTGCCAATGATACCAGGAAGCACGCCAAGTACGCCACCCGTTGCGCAGTCGGGTACCAGATCCGGTGGTGGTGGTTCGGGGAAAAGATCGCGGTAATTCGGTCCGCGCTCATTTTTTTTATTCAGGTAATTAAAAACGGAGACTTGCCCTTCGAAGCGAAATATAGACGCATAAACGTTTACTTTTCCCAATATTACACAGGCATCATTTACCAAATATCTGGTTGGAAAATTATCTGTCCCATCCGCTATGATGTCATAATCCCGGATGATTTTTTCTGCATTGTGCCGGGTGAGGCGTTCGGGGTAAACGTTGACTTGCACATGCGAATTTATTTGATGAATCTTTTGCTGCGCAAGTCTTGCTTTGGATTGTCCAATATCATTGGTGGTATAAAGCACTTGTCTTTGAAGATTGGTGAGGTCAACCCGGTCGTCATCTACAATGCCAATGGTTCCGACACCAGCGGCGGCCAGATACAAGAGTAACGGACTACCGAGGCCACCGGCCCCCACTACAAGTACCTTGGCGGCTTTAAGTTTTTCCTGCGCTTCGACACCAAAATTCGGGATAGCCAAATGGCGTGCGTAGCGATTGATTTCTTCGGGGGTAAGTTTTGTCATTGAATGCGTATAAGTATATGAAATAACAGTGTTAGTGGGTATTGAAGTTGTTTAAAAACAAAAAAACCTTTTCAAATTAATGAAAAGGTCTCAAGAGATTATAATTTGTTGTAGGTTAGATTTCGATCAACAGAGATCAGCATCTAACAAAAAATATTGCCGTTTCCGGCTGTGTTCAAGGATTAAATTAATTTTGATACAAATAAGAAAGGCAAAATAAAGGTGTGCTTTTTCATTTGATACCGTAAAATTAGGGTTTGTAACTGAATTAAGCAATTATTATTTTAATTTTATTTTAAATATTAAAAATAAAATTAATTAATTTACTGATTGTCAGACACTTAATTGAACAACTTTAACATTAATTAATTTCAGCATAAAAATAATTCATACTAATATTCTCGTTTCAGTCCCTTCCTGGATCATTGGCATTTTGTCTGTATTCAGATATTTCAGGAAGCGGGCAAGGGCTTTTTTCTTGGGTGCATCGAATGGATAACTGATGTGCTGATTGAAATAAGCGGAGAGGTTAAAACCGGAATCCGGGGTCGGTAGCAACTGAATTAACTGTGGAATATGGTCCAGTCCAGTTTGCATAGCAATATTAAACCGATCAATAAAATCAGTGGGCAGCGGCCGGTTGCTGACCCAAGTGGCAAACACGAAAGGTAATCCGGTAAATTCCAGCCAGGCGGCTCCGAGATCAAAATAGTGTTTGTGTTTTTGATCAAGGCCGATACAACGATCACCGATTACTACTGCGGCCGTCGTTCCCGTAATTTTTTCAATAAATCCTTCTTTTGCCTGATGAATCCGGGGTGCGTGTTGCCAATATTCCCGTAGTAGAATCTGTGCCAACTGGACCGAGGTACGGGAATGAAAATCGAGATATAAATCCGTGATTTCAGAGATTTCTACGTCGCTGACAATGGCTACAGTTTTGACGGTTCCTTCCGTTCCGATACAATAATCTGAGATGATGTGCGGTGTTTCCAATTCGGGAATAATTGCCACGGGCACCAAGCCGAAATCAACCGTTCCGTCTTTTAGTTTTGCGGCGCAGACCGAAGGAATTTCCAGTTGAATTTCCACTTCTTCCTCCATTTGTGTATTGAAAATACCGTATAAAAAGGGTTTGGTATTCAGATAACTAACTGCCGCTGCGGTATATTTATACTTCCTCTTTTTCATTCAGATGTTTTGTATCATTTTCTAAAACCACTTCAAATGCTCCGTCTTTTTGGTGAACTAAAAACAAACCGGTATTACTGTGTTTGTAGCTTTCCATCTCGCGTAAATGTTGTCCTTTTACCAGCGTCATAATGCCTCTCAGCGCACGACCGTGACTGCAAACCAAAATCTTTTTTTGGGGCATTTTTTTTAACTGATCTAAAAAATGCTGAAGTCGATCGGCCATTTCGCGGGCGCTCTCCCCTTCTTCCAACCGCGCATCCAGGTTATTCTGATTCCATTGGCTAATCATTTCTACGTAAGCGGCTTTCATCGCCGGGGTACTGGATTTTCCTTCGTGCACGCCCCAGTTCATTTCGTTTATTTCTGCGAAGCGCTGCAATGGAATACCGTCTTCGACGAAAGGAAGTATCGTCTGGTAGCTGCGCTGGAGCGCCGAACAGATAATCAAATCAAAGTTTTCTTTTTTATAAAATTCGTAAAATTGCCGGGCTTGCTGGTGTCCCAATTCATTCAGGGAGGAGTCTACACCGCTTCCTTGTACAATGTGGGCGCGGTTGAGATCGGTTTCTCCGTGCCGGATGAAGTAGATGGTTTTATTCATTTTTTGCTGGTTAGCCAGTTGAGAATTAATATAACTGCCACAAAGACGCTAAGAACACGAAGTTTTTTTTCGCGGTTTAGTGCCTTTATGGCGAAACAAAGCACGAAAAACAGACGAGCATTCTAAGTACAAATAGAATTTTATTTGTTGACGACGGGTAATGAGACGTAGCCTTTGAATTTATCGTCGTCTTCGAAAACGTGGTCTTTGTAATCTGTTACTACATTATATAAGGTATCTCTTTCAATTGGGTGACGACCTACGTTACGGATTAATTTGACCAATTGTTCGGTGCTGAGGGCCGGGTTTTGTTCTTCGGATCCGGCCATGGTATATATTTTTGTGGTATCATCAATGGTTCCGTCTATGTCATCTACTCCAAAAGCGAGCGCCATCTGTGCGGTGGTACGGCCGATCATAGGCCAGTACGCCTTGATGTGTTCAAAATTATCAAGGTAGATACGGCTGATCGCATAATTGCGTAAATCTTCGATGGTGGTGGATTCCGGAACGTGAGACATTTGATTGCCTTTGTTGCGAAATTTTAGTGGAATGAAGGTTTGAAAACCGCTGGTTTTACCCTGTAATTTCCGGAGCTCTTCCAAATGGTGAATTCGATGTTTGTAGTTTTCGATGTGTCCGTAGAGCATTGTGGCGTTGGAACGCATACCGAGATTGTGCCATGCTTCGTGGATGGCCAGCCACTCGTCACCGGAACACTTTCCGCCGGCAATCTGGTCCCGGATTTCAGGATGGAAAATTTCAGCACCGCCACCGGGCATGGAATCCAGTCCGGCTGCTTTCATGAGGGCCATTCCTTCTTCGTAGGAAACTTTTCCTTTTTTGAAAATATAGTGATATTCGACGGGCGTTAGCGCTTTGATGTGTAAATCGGGTCGGTGCGCCTTGATGGCTTTGAACAAATCCTGATAAAACTGAAGATCATACTGCGGGAGTACGCCACCTACGATGTGCACTTCGGTGACGGGTTGCTCATCGTATTTTTTGATGAGGTCCAGCATTTCTTCCATGGTATATTCCCATCCTTCGCTACGCTTTTTGATCAGCCGGGAATAAGAACAGAAAGTACAGGTGTAGAGACAAACGTTGGTTGGTTCGAGGTGAAAATTACGGTTAAAATAGGTTTTATCGCCGTGTTTTTTCTCCCGGATATAGTTGGCTAAAGCACCAAGGTACGAGAGGCTGCCCCGTTCAAAGAGTGTTTCTCCTTCCTGGGGAGTGATCCGATTGCCAGCTTGTACTTTTTCAGCAATTGTTTTTAATTCTGGCTCCAGGTTCGGGTCGTTAAGAATGGTTGCTAACTTCATATTTTTATAACAAATTGGATGGGTTTCGGTTTAGCGCTTGTCTAAACTTTCATTAATTGTTTAGGCAAGCTCTTAGATTGAAAGAATATTTTTTAGCGGCGCTTTTCGGTATTGGCGAAGCCCAAAAACCTATCATTTAGTTTTTCATGGATTTAAAAACCGGGATTCTACCGAAATCTTAATTTATGTGAAATATGTTCTGACAGGTGCATTTCTGAAAGTCAGGCATATTGATGCTTCAACTTTTTTTGCGAAAGCTATTCAATACGATCCTTAGACTTTATTCCAAAATAATTTGTATGCTCCCAAATGATCTTTTTGTCCATCTTTTCGGCTTTTTTATCGCCCATAGCGCGGCTATGCACTCAAAAAAGAGCCTCAATCTGATCAAAAATCTCTATTTGGTATCTCCACAAAACATTATGGAATAAAGTCTAATGGTGATAAGTTAAAAACACAGAAAAGTTACAAAAATGGAAAAAATAACGCTGGTAAAGCACGTAATTGAAATAGCCAGAGAGGCCGGAGCCGCTATTCAGGAGATTTATGAAAAGAGTGCCGGGATAGCAATAGAAAGAAAATCAGATAATTCACCGCTGACTATTGCCGATCGTACTGCGAATAAGATTATTTGCGATGCACTGGAAAAATTACCTGTCCAATACCCGATTATTTCGGAAGAAAACAAAGCGATTCCTTACCAGGAACGCAAAAATTTTGACTATTGCTGGTTGGTCGATCCGCTGGATGGCACCAAAGAATTTATTAAAAGAAACGGAGAATTTACCGTCAATATCGCACTGATTCATCAGCAGCAAATTGTCCTCGGAGTGGTCTATGCTTCGGACCGTGATGAGATGTACTGGGCCGTAAAAGGCGAAGGTGCTTATCAGGTGGTTGATGGCCAGAACATAAAATTATCTGCTAAGGATTTTACGATGAAAGATGATGGCTTAAAAGTCGTTTGCTCCCGCTCTCACCTCAACGAAGGTACACAGGCTTTTGTGGATGATCTTACCAATCCCGAACTGGTCGCTACGGGAAGTTCCCTCAAATTTTTAATCATCGCAGCGGGACAGGCGCACGTCTATCCCCGGCTGGCTCCCACCATGGAATGGGACACCGGTGCGGCACAGATTATTCTGGAAGAAGCGGGCGGAAGCGTGATCGACCATACGACGAAAAAGCCGCTGCTGTATAACAAAGAAAATTTATTGAATCCGTATTTTGTGGCGTATGGGCGCTGCGCGCGTTGAGGGAGGCGCTGCGCGCGTTGAGGGAGGCGCTGCGCGCGTTGAATCACTGCGTTTGTTGAAAGTGCTGCGCACGTTGAATCGCTACGCTTGTTGAAAGTGAATTCGCTGTGCGCGTTGAAGTCGAAAAAACGTAGAAAAAGCATAC
>CAKZUV010000128.1 GCA_937921555.1 uncultured Saprospiraceae bacterium | reverse complement strand
TGTTTCAGCGTTTTTCATTAGTAGTTTGCCATCCTTTGTAATTGTATGTTTTTGCGTATTGTCGTTGAGTAATTTGACGATCAATGTCTCCGTAGTATTGTCCTTACAGGCCTTTTTAGTCAATCCAATATTTTCGAATTTTAATCTGCTCTGTTCTATTTTTACCATACCAAAAAAGGAGTTACAGCCGGCAAAGCCATTCACCTTATTTTCCAGTAAGTTGATGTTGAGTGCAGGCACTTTTCCGGCAGATGAATCAGTCACAGGTTTATTGTTAATACTTTCCAGTTCCCATTTATTGTTGACGAGATACTCCTTTAAAAATGCTCCGCATCCCTGGTAAGACACGGAATTTTCATTTGCCGTATTTTTTATCAATACTTGTAATCCGTGGGAAAATTTTTTACCAGACATATTGTCCTGGCAATTATTTTCCATCAGCATAATGGTTATTTTCTGATCCGTAGTCGCTGCTTTTAAGGTGAGTGCATTGGCATCGCTGACCCGGGCGATTTCGGTGATGGGAGTATTTATGGAAAATTGATGATCGTCGATGGATTTGAGCATCAACGTACGATTTTCGTCAATTTGTAAAGACCAGAACGGTTCGTTGCCACTACCTTTAAAAATAGCTTCACCAAAACTGTAGCTGGTCGTTTTTTCCGGGACTGGAGGAGGAACTACCGGATCAGTCTGCTGTGCCGATGGGGTAGAGCGGGTGCAGGCCAAAGCGGAAAGCAAGAAGAAGATCACACAGAAGTAAGAAAATTTCATAGATTTTTATTGATACAATTTAGAGTGAAGCAGATCAAAGATAACAAAGGATTTGTCGCTTGTTAAAAAAAACGGCATTTTTTTACCACAGGTTGGCAAAGAAATATTAATTTGTGTTTCCCTTAAAATTTATTTTCAGCGTTGATTACAACGCAATTAAAGAGTATTTATTAACAAAATTTAATGCTTTGGGGACAGTTTTTGTCATGTCAAAGGATTATATATTAAAAAAAATAATTAACGATGAAGCGTTTACTTAATTTAATTTTACTGGCAGTTGTATTTTCTTTTAGTCTGACCGCCCAAACACTGGATGAGGTCACCAAATCTTATAATGAGGTAGTAACGGGAGCCAACGATAAGCCCGCAGAAACACTGACGGCTTTGACCGCATTATTACCAAAAGCAGAAGCACTGGGGGAAGAAGCAGCCGAAATCACCGGAAAAATCACCGGAATGTTACCGACTCTGCAATATAACACCGCTCGTATGGCGCACGACAAAAAAGATATGGATGGTGCGATTGTCGGATTTGAAAAAACCGTAGAACTTTCCGAAAAATACAACAACCCTGACATGGCCAAGCAAGTCAATAAGCAGTTGCCGATGCTTTATTACACGCAGGGAAGCGCCAAACTAAAAGCTAAAGACCGGACCGGAGCGATGACCGCATTCAATAAAGCCCTGGCTATGGATGCCGATTATTCCCGTGCGTATTACGGAATTGGGAAAGCTTTCCGGGGCCAGTCTATGGATAGCGTTTTGTACTATACGGATAAGGCAATTGCATTGGCCGGACCAAATTCCAAAGAAACAACCGGATATAAGAAAGGCGCCAGAATCACTACATCCAAAGCTGCTGCCGAGGCAGCCAAAGCCGGAAAAAAACAGGAGGCACTGAATTTGTACGAAAAAGCCTTGATGTATACGGGAGCGAGCGATGAAAAGAATCTTTCTAAATACAATTATAAAATTGCTAAAATTTACCAGGGAATGGGTAAGACTTCCGATGCCTGTGCTGCTTATGGCAAGGTAAAGGATGCTAAATACGCAGAATCCGCCAAGTACGAGATGAAGGAGAAATTGAAGTGTAATTAGTAGGAATGAATAATGTGATAATGAATAATTTTTCTTCAACCGTATTTTGATTATTTAAGCAGGAACTCGAATTTGATGATTTGGGTTCCTGCTTATTATTTTAAATAAGAATATTAAAAACTTAGCTCAGAATCAGCATTGTCAGTATGGGAAATTCTTGTCGATATTTAGTATCTTGTATATATATTATTGAAAAATTATCTATAATTATGACTGTTCAAAGAAAGGGTGATGAACTTATAATAAAAATACCAAAGAACGTCGATATGAAAATCTTGCAAAGACTTATCGACTATATTGAGTATAATAACTTGACCATCAATAGTGTGGCCGATCAGGAAAAAGTAAATAAATTAAGTTCGGATGTCAATAAATCATGGTGGGAAGAGAATAGAAAACGATTACTCGGAGAATGAAGATAAAAAAAGGATGATTCATTACAAATCATCCTTCTTTTTTATACTGTGATACAGAAAAAGCAATTACTTTTTCTTAGCCTTGGTCACCCTTCTTTTGGCAGGACGCCGCTTTGGTGCCGCTTTTTTTGTCAAACCAAATGCCTTTTTAATTTCGTCCACCTTGTCCAGTTTTTCCCACGTAAAAGTTTCTACTTTCATTGTTTTGGTTTTACCGGCACCGTCCGTGAAGGATACGGTCTTTTTTTCGGGCTTACGACCCATGTGTCCGTAAGCAGCCGTTTCGGAATAAATTGGTGTCCGTAATTTCAGGCGTTGTTCAATGGCGTAAGGACGCATATCGAATACTTTTTCTACGTGTTTAGCGATCTGTCCATCGGTCATATCTACTTTGGCAGAACCAAAAGTCTGTACGTAAATATTAGTAGGTTTTGCTACGCCGATTGCGTAAGAAACCTGTACCAACACTTCGTCACAAACACCGGCAGCGACCAGGTTCTTGGCGATGTGCCGCGTTGCGTAGGCAGCGGAACGATCCACTTTACTCGGATCTTTACCGGAGAAGGCACCACCACCGTGGGCTCCTTTACCACCGTACGTATCAACGATAATTTTACGACCCGTCAGCCCCGTATCACCGTGTGGTCCACCGATTACAAACTTTCCGGTAGGATTGATGTGGTAAGTAATTTTATTATCAAACAGATTTTGAATACGCTTTGGTAATTTTTTCATGACGCGCGGAATCAGAATTTTGATCATATCATCCTTGATCTTTTTCAGCATCTTCACGTCCGGACCAAAATCGTCGTGCTGCGTAGAAACAACAATGGTATCGATTCTTACCGGTTTATTATCATCGCTATATTCGATGGTTACCTGTGACTTGGAATCGGGTCGCAGATATTTCATTTGCTTACCAGCTTTTCGGATGGCGGCGAGTTCTTCCAGAATTTTGTGAGAAAGATCCAGTGCCAGCGGCATGTAATTGGACGTTTCGCTGGTCGCATAACCAAACATCATTCCCTGATCACCCGCTCCCTGATTTTCTTTCTTTTTTCGTTCTACCCCCTGATTGATATCCGGAGACTGTTCGTGAATAGCGGAGAAAACGCCACAGCTATTGGCTTCAAACATATACTCGGACTTGGTGTAACCAATACGGCGAATAACGTCCCGGGAGATAGTTTGTACATCCAGATAGGTCTGAGATTTTACTTCTCCGGCGAGTACCACCTGACCGGTAGTCACGAGGGTTTCGCAGGCTACTTTTGAACTGGGATCAAAAGCAATAAAGTGATCAACTAAAGCATCTGAAATTTGATCAGCTACTTTATCCGGATGTCCTTCGGAAACAGACTCGGAAGTGAAAAGGTACGACATAGTATTTTTTTATAAAAAGTGAATTATGTATTAGATAAATGCTTTAATCAATAAGAATTCTCCGAGGCGCTGCCTCGGATGAACACGCCTGCCTGCCGTGCCTGCTGCAGGAAATCCAGCAAAGGCAGGTTAGCGGGCCTGATTAACTAATTTACCGATTAACTGTGTTTAGCTCTGAGCGATACCCCGACGGCTTGCCTCGGGGAGCCTCATTCTGAGCGACGCAAAAATAAGGATTGTTTTTATAAAAAACTAAAATGGAGTGGAAT
>CAKZUV010000127.1 GCA_937921555.1 uncultured Saprospiraceae bacterium | reverse complement strand
TGGGTGTCCGGCGATTGTCTATTTGTTGTTCCACACTAAAGATATAAGAGCTTGTCCAAACTTCCATTAATTGGCTACAATTGGCAAATTTTATTCTGAATTTCGTTAAAAAGCCTCGCCGATGCTATGGCATCGCCTGTGCCAACCCGTCCGCCTTGCGGTTCAGGAGTATACTCCTTCATGCCTCATTCAAAACAAAATTTTCTCAATTTCGCACAATCATGAAAATTTGGACAAGCTCTAACAAATATTATGAATTGGCTTAATTTCGGGTATCTTTGGCCAAACAATTTTCAGTATTCAACCCTGTAATATGTACAAACTTTCCATCCTGTTTGCTGTCAGTCTTTTTATCTCTTGTCAGGCGGCTGAGAAAACCGGTGTCTCTTCCGGCGAAGCGAATCCCGCTGCGCCCGGATTTCTGGTAGCCGAGTCTGATCCGCAAGCCATTCAAATTGCCGACGACGTGATGCGGGCTATGGGGGGACGAGCGGCGTGGGATGCGGTGGATACACTGGCCTGGAATTTTTTTGGTGTCAGAGACCTGGTCTGGAGCAAAAAATCTGGTGACGTCACCATTACCAATCCCGGCGAAAAATCCGTCTTGACCATCAATGTCTTTACCGGAAATGGTGCGGCCACGTATGATGATCGGAAAATCACGCATCCGGATTCACTGCAGATAGCGTTGGAAAAAGCTATGAATATCTGGATCAATGACAGCTACTGGCTGGCCATGCCTTTTAAACTAAAAGATACCGGCGTCCGGCTAAAATATCTGGGAGAAGAAAATACGACCGACGGCCAGTCTGCCGATAAACTGGAACTGACATTCTCCGAAACCGGAAAAACGCCGGCGAATAAATACCATCTGTACGTAGACAAAAAGACGAAACTGGTTAGTCAGTGGGACTTTTTTACCGATGCTGACGACCCCGAATTTCGATTTTCAATGCCGTGGAAAGGATACGTGGAGGTAGACGGAATTTTACTTTCCGAAGACCGGGGCAAGCGTCGGATAGAAGTGGTAAAATAGGGACGGGGGATTGAATTGCTCAATTGTTTTAAATAAAAGAGTTTTCTTAAAATGATCCTTATTTCGCATTTCGGAACTTTATCGGTGAAAAAGTTTTCTTCTACTTTTTTTATTTAAAAATAAATTTGAAAACATTTTGTATTTTTAATAAAAAGAACTAAATTTGTGGTATCGCATTATTATTGTACTTAGTATTTCGGTGGGAAAGAAACCTACAATAATTTGAATTGAAGATTGGAAACAAGTTCTTCCTTATCTAACCGGGCAGGTCTCCGGAATGACAACGCTGATAATCACTAAATTATCTGTTTGCAGGTTGTCTCCATTTATAACTGATCAGTATTTCTGTGTCTGATATTTTTGAAATTTCAGACGATTCTAATTTGGACAATTGAAAAGTTGTCTCAATTTGACCAGGGTAAACACCAAGGTTGGACATGGCGAAGCTATACGTTGAGTAGTTTCAAAATGGGGGGAAGTATTCGGTACTTCGCGGAGGGTGGGAAAGTCCCGCCCTGCGGGACTTTTATGTATTTTAGTTGTTATAATTACAGGTCCTTTGATTCAGGGTTGTTATATTTCAAGTATTTTGAAATTGATAAAAAGACAGGGTAATCTGCTTCATCAACAGAAAAGGATGATCGTAAAATAAGCTACTATACTATCTACCTAACTTTTCTCCCCCAGCTTAACTGCCCGTGCCAGTGCCGCCTCCGCACCTTCGATGATATCTTCGTGCACCAGATTTTTCTTAAAAGAGGCCACCGCTGCTTCGGTCGTTCCTCCCTTGGAAGAGACCATCGCGATCCATTCTTCGCAACTAAAATTATTTTTATTGTACAAATCAGCTGCCCCCCGGAAAGTGGTACGTACCAGAAGTTCCGCTTCGGATTCCGAAAACCCCATCTTTTTGGCGGCCAGAATCATGGCATTCATAAAATAATAAACGTACGCTGGACCACTACCCGAGATAGCGGTTGCTGCGTCGATAAAAGATTCGTTGCTGACGTACAGACTTTTTCCAGTGGTATTAATCAGGTTTTGGACCATGACCAGTTCAATTCTTGTTACGTCATCCGTGGAAGTAAAAGCGGTCATTCCCATTCCGATCTGAGCGGGTAAATTAGGCATTGCTCTGATCACTTTTTTAATTCCCAGTGCCTCCTGAATCGTCTCAATTTTTACGCCGGCCATGATACTCATAAAAACCTGTTGCGGATCGACCATCGGGCGCAGCGTGGCGAAAAGCGCCAACGAATCCTGAGGTTTGACCGCAAAAATGATAATATCCGCGTTTTCCAGACAAGTATCCGGACTTCCGTAAATCGTTCCGATGTCTTTTTTAGCCAGCATTCCTGCTTTTTCTTCCGACCTTTCCAGAATCATCAGGTCTTCTTTACGGGCAATGTGCGAGCGTAAAAAACTTTGGGCATAGGTCATTCCCATATTACCACCACCAATAATAAGTATTTTCATTATTAAACAGTTTCTATTTATTAGAAAATTTATTTTGATCTTAGTTGGAAAGGGAAACAGCCCCAAAAGTAACCTTTTCCTGGCAATTGATCTTTTTTACGAAACAATTTTTATCTTTATCAAAACATCTGATTATGAAAAAATACCTGTCTCTCCTTTTCTTCAGTCTTCTATTCCTGTTGGCTTGCAATCCTGCGGAGGAAAAAAAATTGGACATTAAAGAAACCACCACTATGACCCCGGCGCCTTATGCCATTGCTATTCACGGCGGGGCGGGAACCATTTTAAAAGAAAATATTACGGAAGAAAAGGAAAAAGCGATTCGGGCGGTACTCGATCGGGCGTTGGAAACGGGCCGTAAAATTCTGGAAGCGGGTGGCGCGAGTGCCGATGCCGTAGAACAAACAATCATGATTCTGGAAAACTCACCACACTTCAACGCTGCCAAAGGAGCGGTATTTAATTATGATGGCAAAAATGAAATGGATGCTTCCTTCATGGATGGCAAAACCCAGAATGCGGGCGCCATCGGTGGTGTTTCTACGATCAAAAATCCCATCAGACTGGCACGGGCGGTACTCGAAAAATCTGACCACGTATTACTGACCGGCAACGGAGCCGAAACTTTTGCGGAGGAGATTGGGATTGAAAAAGTTGATCCATCTTATTTTCGTACCGAATCCCGTTGGGAGTCCTTGCTAAGAGCCAAAGAAAAAGAGGCTAAATCCGGTTTTAAATTTGACCAGGAACCGGACTTCAAATACGGTACAGTGGGTTGTGCAGCACTCGACCGGAAGGGGAATCTGGCCGCCGGAACTTCAACCGGAGGGATGACCAATAAGCGGTATAACCGGATCGGGGATTCACCCGTTATTGGAGCCGGAACGTACGCCAATAATGCCACTTGTGCAATTTCTTCTACCGGACACGGAGAATATTTTATGCGATATGTGGTCGCTTACGACATTCATGCGCGGATGGCGTACGGGAAGGAAAGTTTTCAGGAAGCAGCAAATACGGTGATCATGAAAACCCTTAAGGATCAGGGTGGTTCCGGTGGAATTATTGGCGTAGATAAATTTGGGAACGTCGCCATGCCTTTTAATACGCCGGGTATGTATCGCGGGTATGCGAAGCCGGATGAAAAGAAGATTTTTATTTATGGGGAGACGGAGTAGGAGATTTAACCAAAAGAAATATCAAAAAGCAAACGGCTAAAAGTTTGTCCCTTCTCAAGCGATTGTCTAAATAATATCAAGCGGTTTATATGAATCCAACAATACATCTCCAGGATTTACGCCCAGCCAGTTTTTCAAGACCGAAGCGTATATCTTTCTGAAATCGACCGTGTACCTTAAATCTCCTTTATCCAGTTTGCGAAGATTAGGAGCTTCGTTAAAGACACCCGGATTTTTTAATTTTCCACCCATAAAAAAAACATTGTTAGCCGTACCGTGATCTGTACCGTGACTCGAATTTTCTTTCACTCGTCGCCCGAATTCACTAAAGGTCATGATGAGGGTATCGTCCAATTTTTTATTTTTTTGCAAGTCTTTTACGAAAACTTTCATTGCGTCGCTATATTGTTTCAGCAACTTTTCCTGTTTATTTTTTTGGTTGGCGTGGGTATCAAAACCACCCATGTTGATATAATAAATTTTTGTGTTCGTATCTCTGATAATCAGATTGAAAATTGTAGCCAGATCTTTGCCGATGGAGGTAGAAGGATATCGACTTTTGGTTTCGTATCCTTTGGATTGCTCCGTTAAATAGTCGGCGGAGGATTGTGTATCAATGAGTGTTTTGTACAAATACGCAACGTTTTCTTCGTGATCGTGCTGATGGTGATGCGCTACTTTTTTTAGAAAAGAATTACTGGCGGCTTTTTTTAATCTGGCGGGATTTGCTGCGGCAAATCCTGTTTTGTCCTGACCTTTCAAGGCGAGTACCAGCGAATCATCTATTTCCAGTGCGGTGTGCGGAACATTGTCTGGATTATTATTATCCAGATAGCGACCCAACCATCCGGTTTGCCAGTATTGATCACTGCTGCTCGCCGTATGCCAAATATCCATAGACCGAAAATGTGACCGTACGGGATTGGGATATCCTACATTATTAATCACTGTCAGAAGGCCATCATCGTAGAGACTTTTAAGCCCGCTCAGCATGGGATTAAAACCAAGATCATCATTTAATTTGAGTACCTTTTTCTTTGGAATCGCCAGCGTTGGGCGATTTTTATAATATAAATCATTATGAAAAGGAACCACTGTATTCAGACCGTCATTACCTCCGGACCATTGAACAATAATGAGGTTTTTCCCATTCTGAACAAACCCATTCCGATTAAAACCACTCAGGAATTGTGGCACAAAAAGTGACGTGGATGCCAGTCCCGTATTCTTCAAAAAATTCCTTCTATCCATAACAATGATTCTTAATTTAATAATAATTTAGCAAACCTGATACTCCGGTAACGTCATCAATCTCAATAACAGTGACTTTACATAATGATTCCGGGTTTTGTGTCTGATAAAGGGATCTAATTCAGTTTTTTCAAGATGAAAATCCGCCTGAATCAACCACTCACTTAAAGTCGAAAAAATGGCCGCTTCGTCAAGTCGTGACAGATAATTCAGGATCGGAGAGACATCCATCGTGGTCGCTAGTTTCAATTTTATTTTTCTATCCGCTTTATCTTCCGGTTCCGGTTTAGCCGCCATATCCACCTGGACATTTTGAAAAAGGTACCCGGCGAGGTTAAGCCTAAAGATAAGCGTGGAACTGTCGATCCAGTTCTTCCCACCTGGCCATCCCGCTACGTTTGGCGGATTCAGCAGACTCTGTCCCATTATTTTCTGAATAAAGAAAAACGACTTATCTGTCTTTAAATCCATTTGGAGTGTTTTCATCATTCCGATTAGTAAGTCGACGGGCGATTTGATTTTTATACCTATATTTTTATCTGCGTAAAACCAGTCACTTGCAAAAACAGTACGCATCAGTTTTTCAATATTATAATTAGAATTGTAAAAAACATCAGCTAACCGCTGAACGTGTTGTTCATCAATTCTTTCATTCACAAAATACCGGTAAACTTTAGTAGCGATAAATTTTGCAGTCTGTTTGTTTTCTAAAACAATCCGAATAATATCGGTGCCATCCAGCGTTCCCGTCTGCCCCATAAACGTTTTTCTGTCAAAGTCATGATGTCGTTCACTAAAAAGAAAATTTCCTTTTTTATCCGTACGCCAACCCGTAAAAGCACGCGCTGCTTCCTTGACATCTTCTTCCGTGTAGTGGCCAATTCCAATTGTAAATAATTCAAGCAATTCTCTGGCAAAATTTTCGTTGGGCTGACCTTTTTTATTTTGTCGGTTATTAAGAAAATGGATCATGGCCGGATCACGGGCAATCGCCAGTACGAGATCTCCAAAATTCCCCAGTGCGTGTTTTCTCAGCGTATTTAAATAGGTTTTTGTAAAATGCGAACTTTTGCCACTGACCAGGGCAAAATGGCCGTGCCAGAATAAGGTCATCCGTTCCAGTAGCGGATTGTCAGAGGCCACCATCTTGCGTATCCATTTTACTTTCACGTCCTGGTTTTCCTGATTGAGTTTTTTGCGCAGCACGTCCTGTTGCTTTTTTGTCCGGCCTTCTTTTAATATCTTTTGATAGACGGGCAATGGCATATCCAGTAACTCCGGATTTTTAGCATCGTTTATTAACTTATTGATGGTAATTTTCAAAGGAGATTCTGAGGCCTGATCCAGCATTTTCAGTGAGATACCAAATCCTGCCCGCCAGTACAAATGGGTAATTTTTTTCTTTACAGAAGACATAAATTTTGCTGGTTTTTTAAATTTGACCAATGATAACTGAAATGGTTTAATAATAATTTCTTAATTTCCTTCTTTATCAATAAAGTCTAAATCTTAGACATATTCTTAATCCAATTTTATGAAAAGGAGAAAAGCACTTAAAGCTGCTGCCGTGACTACCGGTGGATTATTACTGAATTTTAAAGGGAACGCTGCGAATCCTATATCTGATATAGAAAACACGACTTTAAAGTTAAAAGAAAATTTCAAGCATTCTGTTTCCCGCTGGTGTTTTAATGATATTCCGCTGGAGCAACTTTGTCAGACCGTCGCCGGTTATGGGATGCATTCCATCGAACTAACCGGCCCCGAAGAATGGCAAGTCATGAAAAAATACGGACTTACTTGTGCCATCGGCTGGGACAAGTATCCGGAAGGCGTTGGATTAGATAATTTTTTTACCAATCCTGACAACCACGCTGCGCTGCAAAAATATTACCAGGACTTGATTCCAAAAGCGGTTAAGGCAGGCGTGACCAACCTGATTGCGATTGCCGGGCAGCGTCGGGGACGTTCTGACTATGAAAATCTGATTCATTGTAAAAATGGACTAAAGCCTGTTGTTAAAATGGCCGAAGATAACGGCATCACCATTTCAATGGAATACCTCAATTCAAAAGTAAATCATCCTGATCATCAGTTTGACAACATGGAGTGGGGGGTGGCACTTTGTGAAATGCTGGGTGCTCCCAATTTTAAAATACTATACGATATCTACCATGCTCAGATCATGGAAGGAGATGTGGTGGCCACCATCCGAAAATATGCTGATTACATTTCGCACTATCATACTGCGGGTGTACCGGGCCGCCACGAAATTGACGATACCCAGGAACTGAATTACCGTTTTATTATGGAGGAAATAAAGAAGACGGGCTATACTGGTTTTATCGGACAGGAATTTATCCCTTCCGGGAAAACACAGCAAGAAAAACTGGCCGCTCTGAAAATGGCCGTAACGATTTGTGATGTTTAAAGCCACCATTATAGCACTTGAAACTACACCGGACTGTTAATCCTTTTCACCGAATTAGCCCAGACAATTTCGGTCGGTAAATAATGAATCGTTTTTTCTTTACTGGGATTTTTAATATTCTCAATAATCTGAGTTAATGCCGCTTGCCCCATTCTTTTACCCGAATCCTCCACGTAAGTGATTCTCGGATAATAATGATTCGGAAAAATACCGTCGCTGATTGAAACAATGGATAAGTCATCAGGAATCGAAATATTCAGTTTCCGTAGATTATTGGTCGTAAAATACAGCAATTCGTCCGTCATGATAAAGATACTGCTGAAGGTATTATTTCTGAGCAGGACCGGTAAGATATTATCCAGCAGGCTGGCACGCTCCACGGAAATAATATGATCTATATTGGGAGTCAGCCCAAAATCATGAAATGCCTTTTTATACCCTTTGATTCGTTCCTGTGTGATGGCCAAAGAAGCATTCGCAAAAATACCCAGGATATTACGGTGTCCATGTTCAAGGAGAATGTCCACCCCTTTTTTTGCACAATTGGCGTTATCGATGGTCAATGTCGGAAATTCAGTGTCTGGGATCACCCGGTCATACATCATACACTGGATATTTGCCAGCGTCAGCTCTTCCAGATGTGCCATGCTGTATTTACTGGTGTTATAAGTAACTGAAATCATGACCCCTTCCACGGCCCAGCGGATACACTGTTCAATGGCTTCTCGTTCCTGCTTGATATCATTATTGGTCTGAAACATCACCAGCGAGTAAGGCGTTTCTGCAATCGCTTTGTTGACCCCTTCGATTAGGGAAGGATTGTAAAACATATTGATCTCCGGCAAAATCAGAGCAAGTAGTCCGGAATGCTTTTTACGAAAAAAACGAGCCTGAAGGTTGGTTCGGTAATTCAGACGGGTAGCGGTTTCTTTTACCCGGTTGCGCGTAGCTTCACTAATGTCCGGATGATCGCTTAGTGCCCTGGATATAGTAGATGTAGAAAGATTTAGCATAATCGCCAAATCTTTGATGGTAATTCGCCGCATATATTTTATTATTTTGTTATTTGATTGTTCATTTTTTTATCAAATTTAAGTAAAAAATTATTAACCGCAATCCTTCCCGCAAACGATTGCATTAATTTTTGTTTCTTTATTTTAATATTAATTTTTATTTTTGGCCTTCACAGAACAACTATCTATATTTTTATCACATTATTTCTTTTTCTGCGTGTATGACAGAATAAAGAGGATAATATCTATTATTTCACAAAATTTTTTAAAAAATTGACGTATGAAAAAATGCTTGACTAAATTTTTATTTTCCGCATTTTTTGTGCTGATGCTGGTGACTACCGGTATGGCGCAGATGAAAATTACCGGAACGGTGATGGACGGAGAATTTAACGAACCGCTAATCGGTGCTACGGTACAGATTAAAGGATCAACTGTAGGGACTGTGACGGATATTTCCGGAGTCTATACAATCATGGCTAACACAGGTGATGTGCTGGTCTATTCGTACACTGGTTTTGATTCCAAAGAAATGACCGTTGGAACAGAAACAACTATGAATGTTGATATGACCGCTGGTTCTACGCTTGATGAGATTGTTGTTGTAGGTTACGGATCTCAAAGTGAAAAAGAGATTACCTCTTCTGTGGTACAAGTAGGCGAAGAAGAATTTAACCAGGGGGTTATTTCTGATCCGGCTCAATTGTTACAAGGTAAGGTAGCGGGTCTTTCTATTTACAACAAAGGGGGTGACCCTAACAGCAGTGCAACGATTCGTCTGCGTGGTATTTCTACCGTAGGGGCAAACGTACAGCCGCTGGTAGTTGTAGATGGTATTATCGGCGCTTCGCTCGATAACGTGGATCCTAACGATATCGAAAGTATGACCATTCTGAAGGATGGTTCTGCCGCTGCGATTTACGGATCACGGGGTTCTTCCGGGGTAATTCTTGTAACGACTAAGACTGGTAAAGCGAACTCGGGACTGAAGTTTAGCTACAATGGTCAGCTTTCTGCTTCTCAGGCTGTAAATACTGTTTCTATCCTGAGTGGTCCTGAATTTATCGCTGCCGGTGGTACAGACCTCGGTGGTAACACAGACTGGATTGACGAAGTAACACAGACTGGTCTGCGTCAGATGCACGGTCTTTCGGCTTCCGGTGGAATTGACAACACGACTTTCCGTATTTCTGCTAACTTCCGTGAAACGGATGGTATCCTGAGAAATTCCGGATTTGATCAGTTCAATACCAGAATGAATGTTTCTACTCGTTTGCTGAATGACAAATTGAAGATTGACTTCAATACATCTTACACCAATCGTAACCAGCAGTTAGGTTTTAACGAAGCACTGCGTTATGCGGTTCTTTACAACCCTTCTGCTCCCATTTTAGGTGCTGATTCTCCTTTTGAATTCAACGCAGCTCAATTTGGTGGATTCTTCGAAACTTTAGGTTTATTTGATTCTTTCAATCCTGCTTCTATCGTTGAACAAAACCGCAGAGATGGGGTACGTAGAGAATTTAACTACGGAGCTACTGTTTCTTACAACTTCCTGGATAACCTTACGGGAACATTCAGACTGTCACAACAGGATATTGACATTTCTACTGAAACTTACTACCCAACAACTTCTGCATTCCGTGGTAACGCAACCAGCCCTACCAGAAAAGGATTGGCTGAATTTTACGAATTTAACAGCACCTTTAACTTATACGAAGGTTACTTGACTTACCTGACTAACGTTGGTAACACAGATCTGACTTTCACAGGTGGATATTCTTACCAGGAAGACAGCTTTACCGACCGTTTCTTTAGTATTGGTGATTTTCCGGACAACTCCAGAGATTTCTCTAACATTATTGAAGCTTCTCAGGATTTTAATAATGCAGGTTTTATCAGCGCAAACAGTAATGCTTCTCCTGACAACAAGATTATCGCTTTCTTTGGTCGTGCTAACGCTACCATTGATAACGCTATCTTTATCAACGCTTCTGTACGTCGGGAGGGTTCTTCTAAATTAGGTGAAGAGAATAAGTGGGGAACATTCCCTGCCTTCGGAGTAGGTGTAGATTTGAACCGATACCTCAACGTTTCTTCTCTTGATTTATTCAAGTTCAGAGTAGGATACGGTGTAACGGGTGCATTACCGGAACAGTCTGGTCTGGCACAGGAAATTCGAACAGTTGTAAACGACCCGGTAACGGGTGCAGTAAGTACCGAGTTGAACCGGGCAGCAAATCCCGATTTGAAGTGGGAGCAAAAGGAAGAAATCAACCTGGGTGTTGAAATAGCCAGTGGAAGATTATCTGCTACCGCTGATTTCTACCGTCGTAACATTTCTGATTTCATTTTGGAAAGATCAGTGGACGTAGCAGTTTTCGGGGTAGACCGAAGATTTGAAAACGCAGGAGAATTATCTACCAATGGTTTAGAATTAGCTTTAAACTACGACTTGGTGAAGAACTCCAAAGTAACCTGGAATTCCGGTCTGGTTTTTTCTACTTACAAAACAGTACTTGATTCTTTCGTAATTGATCGGTCTGCCCGTGGTAACTTAGGTGCACCGGGACAAAACGGAACCAACATGATTTTGGTACAGGTGGGTGAAGAAATTGGTCAGATTTACGGACCTGTTTTCGACGGAGTTGCGGATGATGGTAGTCCAATCTTCCAGGATGTAAATGGTGACGGTAATCTGGTTACCGGTCAGGATAAGATTCTGGACGAAGATGTTGACTTTGCGGTACTTGGAAATGGTGTTCCTGATTTTGAATTAGGATGGACAAACCGGGTAACCATCGGTGACTGGGCGATCAACGCCTTCTTCCGTGGTGCTTTCGGTCACAGTCTTGTAAATACTTTCCGTGCTTTCTACGAGCCAAGAGTATCTACACAATCTTCTTATAACTACGTAACCACTGAAAATGCGGTGGACGGTTTGACGACTGCTCGTTTCAGTTCCCTCTACGTTGAGAAGGCTGATTTCGTTAAATTAGACAACTTGACAATTTCACGACGTTTTGCAATCAACAATAAGAACATTTCATCCGTTCAATTATCATTGATTCTTGAAAACCCACTTGTGATCACTGGATATTCAGGTACTGACCCAGAACCGGCACTAATTGATGACGGTTCTGCTGCTAACGGAGAATTTACGGATTTAAATGATGTATTAGCCCCTGGTATTGACCGTCGAAATAGCTATTTCAACTCTCGGTCTATCTCCTTGGGTGTAAATGTTAACTTCTAAATAAAACATGATAATGAATAAATTAAATAAACTCTTATTTGCTTCACTGGTCATTTTCGCCACGCAGTCCTGTACGGACCTGGATGAAAACCTGGTTGGTGACATTAC
>CAKZUV010000126.1 GCA_937921555.1 uncultured Saprospiraceae bacterium | reverse complement strand
CCAGGAGAAAAAGGAATAAAAGAGCGGCGAGGATTCCAAGTATAGTTCTGGCTTTCATAATTTTTATTAGAAATTTTAACGTGAGACAACTTTTTTATTAAGCTACAAATCTAATAAAATAAACAGACTTAGTAACTTTGTGATTAACCGTCGGGATTAGCTGTTAAGGTGAACTTTTAATATAGATCTAACATTTATAGAACTATAACGTAATTTAGAACCTCTTGGGTCGCACGACTGGATCCTGTTTTTGCTCCTCGCTTTCTTTAAATACTGCTATGAAAATATCAACAGCTTCTTTTATTTCTATTTTGTTCAGATTCACTGTGCTTTGGTTGATTATCGGATTTTTGCAATCCTGTAATACCAAAAGATTACCTTATTACAGTGACCTGGAAAAAGCGTGGGAAACGAATAATCTGCCTGCCGAAAATCCGGAACATACTTTTTTTCTGGTAGGAAATGTTGGAAATACTCATTTGACTAAAAAACTACCTCCCGCGTTGGTACTTTTACGAGAAGATTTAAATACGGCAACGGATGCTTCTTCGCTCGTATTTTTAGGTAATAATATCGCTCCGAATGGTTTGCCCGCCCCCGGCGCCCCTAACCGCGAAAAACGGGAGGCGGAACTCAGGAAAATTTTCACCCTCTTCGATGATTTTAAAGGAAAAACTTTTTTTGCGCCCGGCAGAAAAGACTGGCAGAATGGCGGTGCAGAAGGTTTAAAAGCTATTCAGCGGCAGGAGGATTTTATTGAAAAATATTTTAACAATAAATTTCCAAACGAAAAAAGAGATCATTTTTTACCAGACGATGGCTGTAGCGGACCCGAAAAAGAGGAGATCAACAAAGACATCGTGATGATTTTTGTGGATAGTCAATGGTGGATAGAAAATGGTCCGGACAAAAAATATATCGGTGAAGATTGTAAGAATACCTCCCGTCTGGCTTACCTCGTTCAGTTAAAAGAACAAATCAATAAACACCGGAACGACCACGTGCTCATCATCATGCACCATCCGCTTTACAGCCGGGGTGCACGGGGTGGACATTATCCGCTGAAAGATCATCTTTTACCAGTGCCCGGAATTGGTTCGCTGAATCTCATCCGGCGAAATTTATACGGCAATAAACAAGACATTAACCATCCGGATTTTTTATTGTTAAAAAGAGAAATTGAAGACATGTTGCTACAGTACGAGGATATGGTTTTTGTGTCGGCCCACGAAAATAATCTTCAATATTTTCATCAAAATAAAATCAACCATCATTTCATTATCAGTGGTGGCGGTAATCGAAAAGTGAGCTATGCCACCACCGGACGTCCCGATCCTAACGGCGTAGAAGCCGAATTTGTCCACGCGTCTACCGGCTATTCTAAAGTGTATATTTACAAAGATGGTAGTATGTGGTTAGAGTTTGTAAAGCCTGGTAAAAACGAAAACGACCGGATTGTTTGTTTTAGAAAACAACTCAAGAAAAGCAGAAATCCTCCCGCAATTGATCTGGCTTCCAACGAAGAATTTTTGCCAATTGGAAAAGATTCTGTTGCCTGGGTCGCTACGTCACAATACCTGTCTGGAAGTTTTAAAGAACTGTTTTTAGGCCGTCAGTACCGGGAAACCTGGGCCGCTACGGTCAAAGCACCACCGCTCGATTTGTCAAAAGCAAAAGGAGGATTAAAACCGGTTCAATTAGGAGGAGGAAAAGCATCGAGAACGATCCGGCTGGAAAACGATCAGGAACAACAATACGTACTCCGCTCGCTCAATAAAAGTGTGGTCAAATCAACGCCCGCCCAGTATCTGGATACCTGGGTAGAAGGTTATTTTCAGGACCAGGTGTCGGGACTGCATCCGTACGGAGCGTTGGTCGTTCCGGTACTGGCGGAGGCAGCCGGAATTTATCATACCAATCCACAACTTGTTTACGCACCACGCCAGCCTGCGCTGGGTACGTATAACAATGAGTTTGGAAATGATCTGTATATGTTTGAAGAGCGGCCGGCAGGAGACCGTTCGGATATCAATAGCTTTGGAAACAGCGAAGACATTATTTCTTACCGTAAGTTAATTCCCAAACTAGACAAAGATCCTGATAACCGGGTGGACCAGAAATGGGTTGTTAAATGCCGGATTTTTGATATGTTCATTCACGACTGGGACCGGCACGACGATCAGTGGCGCTGGGCGAGTTTTAAACAAGCGGATGGTACGACGCTGTACCGGCCTATCCCACGGGATCGCGATCAGACTTTCTATGCGAGCCGGGGTCTTCTTCCGTGGTTGATCAGCCGGAATTTTGCGAACCGGTCGACCAAAACCTTTAAGCCCCATCTCAAAGATGTGGTGGGCCAGACATTCAATGGCAAATGGTTTGATCGTTATTTTATGAACGAATTGAGCCGTGAAGACTGGCTGGAAGCTGCGCGCAATCTTCAGGAGAAATTGACGGACGACGTGATCGAAGCCGCCGTTGCCCAATGGCCTCCTGCCATTCAGGAAATTAACGGAGAAGAAGTATTGACCAATCTGAAATCCCGCCGGAATGAACTGCATATTTACGCCGGAAAACTGTATGAGTACCAGGCGAAAACGGTAGACGTGCGCGGAACGAACGAGCGGGAATTATTTGAAGTAACACGTCGCGAAGATGGTAGTACCGAAGTACGGGTTTTTCAGGTAAATAAAAAACGGGAGAAAAAAGCACAGCTTTACCACCGGATTTTTTATCAGGAGGAAACCAAAGAAGTTCGCTTGTATGGATTGGAAAGTGATGATGAATTTATTATTACCGGAACATCCAGAAAAGGTTCTATCGTACGGGTTATTGGTGGAGAAGGGATGGACCGGGTGGTGGACAAGTCAAATGTGA
>CAKZUV010000125.1 GCA_937921555.1 uncultured Saprospiraceae bacterium | reverse complement strand
TACCAACGGTTTTGAAAATTGGAATCTTAATACTTGTGAATGTGATATAACGCCACCCGTTAATGGCTGTACCAATCCTACCGCAACTAACTTTGATCCCAACGCCACTTGCGACGACGGATCTTGCGAATTTGATTGTCCGGATCCCGGAAACTGTGATGATGGAGATTGTTTAAATGGTTTGGAAAGCTGGGACGGGGACTTATGTGAATGTGTTGCCGGAACACCACCCGTTGATCCGGGTTGTGACGATGGAGATTGCACGAATGGAATAGAAACCTGGGATGGCTGCGAATGTGTTGCGGGAACGCCACCCGTTGATCCGGGCTGTGACGATGGAGATTGCACGAATGGATTAGAAACCTGGGATGGCTGCGAATGTGTCGCCGGAACACCACCCGTTGATCCGGGTTGTGACGATGGTTGTGAATTTACGATCGATGTTTACGATACAGATTTATGTGACTGTGTATTTACGTTGATGCCACCAACCTGTGATGACGGCTGTGAAAATACCACGGATAGTTACGACGAAGCCAACTGCGAGTGTATCAATATGTTAGTGGTTCCCGATTGTGACGATGGTTGTGAAAATACAACGGATACTTACAACGAAGCAAGTTGTGCCTGTGAGCATATTTTAGTAGCGCCTGATTGTGACGATGGCTGTGAATTCACCGCTGATAATTACAATGAAACTACGTGTGAATGTGAAAATATACTGACCGTTCCAGCCTGCGATGATAATGATTGTAGTAATGGAGTAGAAGTATGGAATGAAGTTCTTTGTGAATGTGAAACAACTCCTGTGGATTGCAGCAATAGTCCGACTACGGTTGTACCTTGTAATGATGGTGATCCTTGCACGATGAATGATGTACAAGTTGTCCTTGATTGCGATGGAAGTATTTGTCAGCCATGTATGGGAGAAGATATTGTTTTCCTTGTGGATTTTGCGGAAGATGATGAGTATGAGGTTAACACTGATGAATCGTTAATTGGAAATCTGCTTAGTAATGATGATATAGATAATTTAAACAACCTGACTATCCAGCTATCTTCTAATCCTGGTCTTGGGGTTGTGATCCTAAATCAGGACGGTTCTTTCGAATATACGCCAGAAACAGATTTTTCCGGGGTAGAAGAATTTGATTATATCGTTTGTGCTTCTGATTGCGCGGAAGCGTGTGCCTCAGCCACGGTAATCATCAATATTATTTCTAATAAATTAGTGATTCCAAACGCTATCAGTCCGAATGGAGATGGAATCAACGATACTTGGATCATCCCGGGATTATTGGATAGAGAACAACGTAAGATGACCGTGATAAATAGATGGGGAGATGTTGTCTACCGGTCTGATTCATATAATAATGATTGGGATGGAACCAGTAGTACCAACGGAAAACCCTTGCCGGAAGGAACTTATTATTATTTCTTAGAAGCCGATGTGGCAGCGGGAGAATCATTTAAGGGATCTATTACAATCATTAGATAAAGAAGATTATTATGAAAAAAATAGGCTTATGTATTTATTGGATGATTTTGATTTTACCATTGGTAAATGGTCAACAGTTGCCTTTATTACAACAACAGGTTGAACATCGAAATCCGGCCTTTATACCTGCCAATTTTCAAAAGTACAATTATTCGACACAAGCATCTATTGGATATAACCTTCAATGGGTCGCATTGGAAGATGCTCCTCGCACTTTGTCTGCTGATTTTACTAACTGGAATGAGGATTTTGGATTGTTGTACGGTGGAAATATTATTCATGATGAAACTGGCCCCACTCAATTTACCGGTGTTTCCGGAAAGATTGGTTATGGATTACAATTTTCAAAAAATTGGTTGTTGACCACCTCTCTCAAAGGAGGAATGATTATGTATCGGGTTAAAGGAGACCAACTTGATTTTTTAGACTCAGGAGACTTTACGGAAGCTGGAGCCAGCAAATTATATCCTGACATCTCTTTGGGCAGTATGCTGTATTTCCGTGAAAAATACTACCTGGGTTTTTCAATTCCTCAGATTTTCGGATTGAACCTGAATTTTAAAGAAGAAGGTGGAGATTATAATATTCAGCGAGACAGACATTACTACGGAGTTGCTGGAGTGCGCTTTGACCTATACATGGATTCCTGGCTGGATATTTCATCGGAAGTCCAATATTTGCCAGAAGCGCCTATCCTCTTTAGTGGTAATTTAGTCTATGATTTTAGAGAAATGTTTTGGACCACTGTAAGTTACTCAACTGCGAACCGGATGAGATTTGGTGGAGGAGTCTTTAGTAATCTGGGAGGAAATCAATTAAGCATTGGTTATGTCTTTTCGCACTTTTTTCAACGTTACGGACCAGCTTATGGAGGGTCACACGAATTGCGAATAAGCCTTAGCTGGAATTAAAATAGCTTTTTAATTATCAATATAAAAATGGTTAACTAATAAATAAATTTTACTACTTTTTCAAATATTATTTTTAATTTAAAATACAAAAACATGAAAAATTTTTACAACCTTAGAAAAGGGATTTTTCTCTTATTGACTTTGATGGCTTTTAGTTATGCTGCTCAGGCTGCTAACTTAACCTGGGATGGAGGTGGAGATGGAGTGACTTGGTCAGATGCAGCCAATTGGACTACTGACACGGCACCAGGAGCTAATGATAACGCTATATTCACCAGTACTGTAACTGTTAATGTTACGGCTACTACTACAGTTAAAGTATTGGACATTCGTTCTGGTATAACTGTAACCCTAAATATTACTGGCACTTTAAACGTAGGGGCAGCTGCTACAAGTAACGTTGTTAGGGTTGATGCAGCTACTCTTGTGATAAACTCGGGAACGCTCAATGTCACATCTGATCTTGATAGAGATAGCTTTCAGTTTAGAGGCACAGGCGGTACTCTTAACGTGGCGGCAGGGGCAACCGTTAATGTTTCAGGACAGGAAGGATTTACTTCAAAAAGTGATGCAATAGATGGTACGATTATCAATTTTGGTATCATTAACATAGGAAGTGTGTCAGGTGAAGATGCAATCGAACTACATAATAATTCCGAATTAACGGTCGTCAATAATAAATGTGCAGTCATAAATTTAGGAGATGCTAACATTAAAACTTCTCAGACTGCCACTGCTACGACCCTTACTAACGATGGTTTGATTACTCATACCGGGAGTGGGTCTGGAATTCGAATTAGAAATACGGTAAGTTCATTAGTGAACAATGGTTTTTATGATTATGTAAGCAGTGCTGACTTTGCTACTGGAAATCTTGCTGCAGGAAGAGTTGATAACGGGGTAGAATTAAATCCCGGACTTGAAATCGATGCAGGTGGTAGTTGTATGATAGACATAGAGGATTTGTGTTCTTACGACTGGTCTTTTGGAGGGACAATTTTTGCTGAGAGTGGAGCGGGCGGTTCATTAGATTTAACGGATGCTGGCTTTCCTAATGAAGCTGGTCCGCATACCATTACAGTGGATTGTTTTCCGGGAGCAACGGTCTCCATCCAGGTAACGAATACTTGCGCATTATCGGTTCTTCCCGTAGAACTGGTCAGCTTCACTGGAAAAGAAAGAGGAACGGCAAATGTCCTGGAATGGGTAACGGCTTCCGAACTAAATAACGATTTCTTCGAAGTGCAGAGATCAACCAACGGAAGAGACTTCGAAGCCTTAGAAATTGTAAAAGGAAACGGTACCGTCAACACCGTTTCAACCTACCGTTTTATCGACGAAAAACCAGCAACGATTTGCTACTACCGCTTACAACAAGTAGATTTTGATGGAAAATCTGAACTTAGTAATATCGTGACGGTCAAGCGTGATTTGCCCAAAGATGATGCGAAGCTTTTCCCATCACCGGTAAAAGACGTTTTGAGTATCAATTATCAGTCAACGGCCAACAAAGAATTGACAATGTCCGTTGTCGATATGACGGGACGGGTATTAATCACTAAATTAGTGGATGCGGTTGAAGGAAACAATGAGTTTAATTTAGATCTTGCGAATTTGCCTGCTGGAACTTACATGACAAGGTTAAACTCAGGAACTGACCATATCAGTCAAATAATTATCAAGTTATAATAGATTTTATGAACGAGCGTTGAATCTTATTCATAATAAAGTCTATAAACTTAGAGGCTTTATCTCAAGCGAGATAAAGCCTCTTTTTTGGGTGTGCCCGGTATGGGCAAAATAATCAGGAGGTGAATGTCCTGTATAAGGAATGGCAAATAAATAAGTGCAGATTCTAGGCGAACTATTTTTGCCTCAATCAAAGAAGCAAAATGGGAGTTATGCTGTGTATAATGACCATTTTGTTGATGTAGAGTGAGGCAAAAAGAGGAATTATAGAATCGTACTTTATTTATTTAACATTCCTAAATTGTTATTGCGGTATCAATTCAATCAATTTAACACTATGAGGTGCTAAATCTATCTCTAAATCTATAATTTGATCACTTGTTTCAACAATAGAATCGCTCACCGTTTGTGGAAGTTCAGCCATCATTTCATATTTAGGGAGGTTAGCATTCAAAACATCTATCCAACCATCTTCAAAATAATCAGAAGGTCTGTTACCATAGATACGACCATCTTTGGTAGAAATACCAGCAGCCATTACATCCTGATAAAGTTCATGCATAAAGACACCATGCGTCTTATCAATAGTCCATTCATTCATAGTCCACGTACTATTGTCAGCAATGATTCCTCCTTCAATTTTTGGAAATATGGTTCTGCTGGAAGTGCTGGTTCTTGACGGATTGTGGTTATAGACCATTAAATAAATTTTATCGTCTTTAACGACGGGTATCACCCCCGCGTGGCCGCTAATTCTATCGGTTGCTTCCACTCGGTTGCCTCCTTCCATCATTTGTAGCATGGTGGTCACATTCTTTCGTCCCTGAGGCAATGTACTGCCTTCAACCTCTTGTCCCCAATCATAAATTTCTGTGATACCATACTGATAAGCCATAGCGGCAATAGTAGCATACCAACTGGCACCCAGTTCTGTTCCGTCACTCAAACTAAGTCCTCTTTTACCATTTTCATCTCTTAACATCCCAAATTCCTGAATATCAAAAGGAATATCGCTAAACTGAGGATAGCTATTCAACCTGGTGCGATAAATCTCAGCTACTTCAGGCAGTCTTACCCTATTCTCGTCAATTTTTTCGTAGTAAGAAATACAGAAAAAATCCATTTTAGTCCCCTGCTCTCCCGTCGCAAAGTTGGTACCATTAGCACAATGGTCAATCAATTCGGTGGTGTAGGTAGCTGCTCCTTCGGTCAATAAATTGCCCGGACCAATAATTGCGTCCGGAATAACCTTCAGGACCTCATCCACCGTAATGTCGTAGTGTTTGAAATATTCATCCCTGGTTCCTCTCCAATGATCAGGCGTAAAATTAGGCTCGGTACTCACTCTAAAACGCCAGGTTGCTACTTCCTCCATTCCGAATTCATCCACAAGTGTCTGTAAAAAGGCATTGATATATTGTCTCCATAGACCATAATCTGTCGGTGGTTTAGAGTTGCCATAAGTATCTACTACTCTTGGCAGGCTCATCTCCCAGGGAACATTATCCAAAACGATGCGTGGTTTAAATCCAGTTTGCATAAAATTTTCCATACTCGTGATTAATCCACTAAAATCAGTTATGATATTGCCCGACGCATCTACTCCTTGATAAAAGGTATTCCTGTTGTCTACTCGCCCCCCAAGCATTCTTACTAAATTATAACTCGTTACATAAGGTTTTATATCTTCCAGACTATTTCTGAAGGTAGCACTATTGAATCTTGTTTGATTCACCATCGGTCTGGTTGACCAAAAAGAGTACAATGGCCCTTCTACCGAGTTGGTATTAATGTTTACGGTTCCTGCTGGCGGCAGGTCTGGAGGAGGCATGTCGGTCACTTCTGACTTCGAACAACTAAAAAATAGAAGGCTTGCAATGGATAAATTGATAACGCACCAACTTACTTTAGAAAATATTGACATAATTTTAATTTTGTATGGTTTATAAAGTCTAAATTAAATTTATTAATTTTTTGTGGAATATGTGTCCTGTAGTCACATGGAAGTAGCGTAGAGGAAGGACAAAAAATCGTACTATGTCTTTCGGTGACATTTATTTTAGGAATCAGCAATCAGCAAGTACAAAATTTTTGCTACCCGGACTGGTCTGTAATAGTTATTTTGAAGCAGTACAGTACAGGATGTACCCAATTGCTCAATTTCATAATTTTCGAGATTATAAAGCGAGGGAGTACGTTAGAACTTGTTTGCTTCCTAAACTCAATAGTTGAAATGAAATACCCTGCTTCTTTTTTTTGCTGCTTACTGATACTTTGTCTAAGTACGAATCTTGGTATTGCTCAAAACCAAATCGCCAACCTATTATGCGAATACCAAGTCAATCCAATAGGAATAGAGGTAGAAAAAAACAGATTTAGTTGGCAAATAATATCCCGGCAAAATAATGTCAAACAAACAGCTTATGAAATCCGGGTTGCCACAACTAAAGCAAATTTGACTAATCCAAAGAAACTACTTTGGACTTCTAAAAAACTAATAAGCGATCAATCCACCAATGTAGAATACCAGGGGCCTGTCCTTTCTTCCGGTCAACGTGCCTACTGGCAAGTCAGAATCTGGGATCATAAAAATCAGGTATCTGAATGGAGTGAGGTCGCATTTTGGGAAATGGGTATTTTGGAAACACAAGAATGGACGGCTCACTGGATAACGAAAAAAGATGATATTCAAAAAGAAAAATCTTTACCTGCTCAATATTACAGAAAAGATTTTACGACCACAAAAAAAATAAAATCTGCCAGGGTATATGTTACTTCATTAGGCTTATATCAATTATTTATAAACGGAAAAAAAGTAGGCGACGACCTTTTTACACCGGGCTACACGAGTTACCATAAACGATTGCAATATCAAACTTACGAAGTGACCACAATGCTGCAAAAGAATAATACAATTGGCGCAATTGTAGGAGACGGTTGGTATCGTGGTTTTCTGGGCTGGAAAGGTGGACGAAGTTATTATGGTAAACAACTTGGTTTGTTGGTTCAGTTAGAAATAGAATATGACAATGGTGAAAAGGAAACCATTACAACGAATAATAACTGGAAAACTGCGTACGGACCCATCTTAGAATCCGATATTTATAACGGAGAAATATATGATGCCCGATTAGCAATGAACGGTTGGTCAACTCATGGATTTGATGACCAAAAATGGGCCAGTGCAGCTTTGCTGGATTATCCGAAAGATAAATTAGTTGCCTCTCCAAGTCCACCGGTAAAAGCCATAGAAACGATCAAGCCAATTGAAATCATCACCACACCCAAAGGGGAAACGGTCTTAGACCTGGGACAAAATATTGTGGGTTGGGTGCGGATGAAAGTTAAGGGAGAAAAAGGGCATCAGGTCATTTTAAAATTTGCGGAAGTATTAGACAAAGAAGGCAATTTCTTTACCACTAATTTACGGGCTGCCAAAGCGACCGATACCTATATCCTGAAAGGGGAAGGAGCAGAAATATTTGAGCCTCATTTTACTTTTCATGGATTCCGGTACGTGCAGGTAGAGAATTATCCGGGAACGATTACAAAGGATGATATAACCGGCGTTGTAATTCATTCTGCTATAAAACCGACGGGCACTTTTACTTGCTCCGATACTTTAATCAATCAATTACAAAAAAATATCCAATGGAGTCAAAAAGATAACTTTTTGGATATACCTACGGACTGCCCCCAACGCGATGAGCGGGTAGGATGGACGGGAGATGCACAAGCTTTTAGTCCAACGGCAGCCTTCAACTTTGAGGTCGCAGGTTTTTTTACAAAATGGCTGAAGGATTTAGCCGTAGACCAATTGCCAAGTGGCGCAGTGCCAAATGTCATTCCTAATATGCTGAAAGGGGAGCGCGGCGTCCTCTCTAAAGGTGGCGCAACGGGATGGGCAGATGCTGCCGTCATTATCCCCTGGACGGTTTATCAAGCTTATGGCGACCAGCGTATTTTGGAAGAACAATATGCGAGTATGCAAGCGTGGATTCATTTTATGAAAAGAAAGGCAGGCGAAGATTATCTATGGAATACCCCCAGATACTGGCATTGGGGTGACTGGTTGGCTTTTAATACGGAAAAACCAGATTATGCCGGGTCGGTTACAGAAAAAGATTTGATTGCGACCGCTTATTTTTATCATTCTACCAATCTGCTCCGGCAAATTGCTCTGATTATTGGAAAAGAAGCAGATGCTGCTGCCTACGAACAATTAGCAAAAAAAATTAAAGTGGCTTTTGCCAATGAATACATTACCCCCAACGGGCGACTGGTTTCTCATACCCAAACCGCCTACGCGCTGGCCCTGAGTTTTGATTTGGTGCCAGCCGAATTAATGGATAAATCTGCTCGGTATTTTGCCGCCGATGTTGAAAGGTTTGGACACTTGACGACCGGTTTTCTTGGAACGCCACTACTCTGTAGTACCTTATCAAAAATAGGCAGAGACGACTTGGCTTTTATGTTATTAAATCGAAAAGAATATCCATCGTGGCTCTATCCGGTCACCCAGGGAGCAACCACCATTTGGGAACGCTGGGATACGCAAAAACCGGACGGAACCATTATCGAAGGAATGAATAGTTTCAATCATTATGCTTATGGCGCCATAGGAGACTGGATGTATCGAACCATAGCTGGAATCAATCAGCTTAAACCGGGTTATAAGGCGTTTTATATAAAACCTGTAATAGGCGGTGGCTTGACTTACGCGAAAGCCAGTTTTAATTCGGTTTATGGAATGATAAAATCAGAATGGAAAATGGAAAACGAGCGATTGAATATGAAGGTAACCGTGCCTGCCAATACGACGGCAGAAATTTATATTCCGGCTTCCGCAATGGAAAAAATTACAGAAAATGGTACCAATTTATCAGATAAAAAAGCATTTGAGGGGATAGCACAAAAGGGAGATTATATAATGGTCAAAGTGGGTTCGGGAGATTATGACTTTATGGTAGACAATTAGAAAATTTAAAAAGAGCTTTTCCTCAGACGGAATTGAAAGTTTTTAAACAACTTTATGATATAAAAAATAAAATAACGCTGGTAATTTTTATATTTGGGGATGATAAAAAAAATAAAAGGGGATATTGTCAAATGGGGAATTCTAGGCGTAGGGGATGTTTGCGAAGTAAAAAGCGCACCAGCCATGCAACTCATTGAAAACTCAGAATTAGTAGCCGTCATGCGAAGAAATGGTGCAAAAGCAAAAGACTACGCCCAGAGACATCAAGTACCAAAATGGTATCACCAGGCGGATGATTTGATAAATGATCCAGCGGTCAATGCCATTTATATCGCAACTCCCCCCAACGTACACGAAGAATTAACGATAAAAGCGGCGCAAGCAGGCAAACCCGTTTACGTAGAAAAACCGATGGCAAAATCCTTTGCGGAATGCCAACGAATGGTTGCCGCCTGTAGTCAGTCCAATGTTCCACTTTATGTCGCGTATTATCGAAGAATGTTGCCCAATTTTTTAAAACTAAAATCGCTCATTGAATCGGGAAGTATCGGAAAAGTTCGATTGGTGAAAATTGATTTATACAAAACAGTTGACCCCGATATTGTATCCAAAACGCTCGGAACAATGCCCGTCAACTGGCGAATAAATCCTGAAATTTCAGGTGGTGGATATTTCTTTGACCTGGCAGCACATCAACTTGATTATTTAGATTTTCTTTTTGGCCCGATTCAGACGGTCAATGGCTATGCCGGAAATCAAGCAGATTTGTATAAAGCGGCAGATATTGTAACCAGTTCGTTTACTTTTGAAAATGGTATTCAGGGTATCGGAAGCTGGTGTTTTACCGTTGATGAAAAAGCGCAGAAAGATGAATTGACTATTATCGGAACAGAAGGCAAATTGAGTATTCCCTTTTTTGGCGCAGCAGAAATAACCCTGGAAAAGTCTGGATTAAACAGTAAGGAAAAGTTTTCTTTTGATTTGCCAGCACACATTCAGCAGCCGCTTATCCAAACTATTGTAGATGATTTATTGGGAACAGATATCTGTCCAAGTACAGGGGTAAGTGCGGCTCGCACGAATTGGGTTATGCAGGAAATGACTAAAAACTATTATTCTAATTAAAAAAATAAAATGGCAAAATCAAAAAAAACGACCGTAATCCTTGGAGAAAAAGAATACTTCAAAGGCATTCCAAAAATAAAATTTGAAGGAAGAAAATCTAAAAATCCATTTTCATTTAAATGGTACAACGAAGATCAAAAGGTAGGTGGCAAAACCATGAAAGACCATTTCCGTTTTGCCATTGCTTATTGGCATACCTTCTGTGGCGATGGCGGTGATCCGTTTGGCGCACCTACGAAAAAATTTCCCTGGTTGACCAGCTCTGATCCAATTCAAAGTGCAAAAGACAAGATGGATGCTGCCTTTGAATTTATCACAAAAATAGGCGCACCCTATTATTGTTTTCACGATGTAGATATGGTGGATGAAGGTGCGACGCTGGCAGCGTCAGCATCACGGCTTCAAACGTTGACGGATTATGCTTTACAAAAACAAAAAGCATCGGGGGTGAAACTTCTTTGGGGTACTGCGAACCTTTTTTCTAATCCACGCTACATGAATGGGGCGGCTACTAATCCTGATTTTGAGGTGGTGGCTTATGCAGGGGGGCAAGTTAAAAACGCCATAGATGCAACCATCAAATTAGGTGGGGAAAATTACGTGTTCTGGGGTGGGAGAGAAGGCTATATCTCTTTACTCAATACGAATATGAAAAGGGAAATAGACAATCTTGCGCAATTCTTACACATAGCAAAGGACTATGCCCGCAGTCAGGGATTTAAAGGGACATTTTTTATTGAGCCTAAACCTTGCGAACCTTCTAAGCATCAATACGATTATGATTCTGCCACGGTAATTGCCTTCCTTCGGGAGTATGATTTGTTAAATGATTTTAAATTAAATCTGGAATTTAATCATGCAACTTTGGCCGGGCATACGATGGCCCATGAAATGCAGGTGGCCGCAAATGCAGGTTTGTTAGGAAGCCTGGATGCCAACCGGGGAGACTATCAAAATGGTTGGGATACCGACCAGTTTCCAAATGATTTATATGAATTGACAGAGTGTATGCTGGTCTTTCTGCAGGCCGGAGGATTGAAAGGTGGAGGTATTAATTTTGACGCAAAGACTCGTCGAAACTCAACTGACCTGGATGATATCTTTCACGCACATATCGGAGGTATGGATGTTTTTGCAAGAGCATTGTTAATCGCTAATGATATCTTGAAGGAATCTGATTATAAAGACCTGATGAAAAATCGCTACGCTTCTTTCACCCGTGGCAACGGAGCAAAATTTACCAAAGGTAAGTTGTCTTTAGAAGATTTATCCAAAATAGCGACAAAAAAAGGCGAGCCTGAAATGCGAAGCGGAAAGCAGGAAATGTTTGAAAATATTATTAATCAGTATATTTAGGTAATCATAAATCGCAAAAGCAATTTTCATCAAAATACAAACGAAAAATCACTTTCATGGAACAATTAGATTATATCACACTTTCCGGCTATTTCGCCATGTTACTTGCAGTAGCCGTCTGGGTCATTCGAAAAGAAAATAAAAATACAGAAGATTATTTTTTAGCAGGCCGTAATGTCGGCTGGTTTGTCATTGGCGCATCTATTTTTGCGTCTAACATTGGTTCAGAGCACGTGGTCGGATTGGCCGGTACCGGGGCAGAATCCGGAATGCCAATGGCTCATTACGAATTACACGCCTGGATTGTTTTATTGCTTGGATGGTTGTTCTTACCGTTCTATATGAGGGCGGATGTATTTACGATGCCAGAGTTTTTAGAAAAAAGATTTGATGCTCGGTCCCGCTGGTTCTTATCGATTTTTTCAATCATCGGTTATGTGTTGACTAAGGTATCTGTCACGATTTATGCAGGAGGAATCGTCGTTTCTCAATTACTGGATATTCCATTTATGGTTGGAGCCGTGGGCACCGTCCTGATTACGGGGCTGTACACCGTCCTTGGTGGAATGCGAGCGGTAATTTATACCGAAGCCTTACAAACGGTCATTTTGATTTTCGGCTCTTTATTAATTACTTATTTTGGATACACCGCCATCGGTGGATTTGAAGAATTAAGGGCAACTGTAGGTAGCGAACATTTTAATATGTGGCGACCTTCGAGTGACCCTGATTTCCCCTGGACCGGAATGGTGTTCGGAGGAACTATTGTTGGAATTTGGTATTGGTGTACAGACCAATATATCGTGCAAAGAACGTTATCTGCGGCCAATATTAAAATCGGTCGACGTGGGGCCATCTTCGGAGCATACCTTAAAATTCTCCCGGTTTTTATCTTTTTGATTCCAGGGATTATTGCCTTTGGTCTAAAACAAAAAGGTTTGCTGGATTACGAGAGAAGTGATGAAGTATTTCCTGCGATGGTTCAACAATTATTGCCAACCGGTTTGAGAGGTTTAGTAGCCGGAGGATTGATGGCCGCATTGATGAGTTCGTTGGCTTCCGTTTTTAATAGTAGCTCTACATTATTTACCGTAGATATCTTTAAAAAATTATACCCTGAGTCTTCTGAAAAACGCTTGTTAACGATTGGTCGGATTGCAACAGGAATCGTGGTAGTTTTAGGAATGCTTTGGATTCCTATTATGGAAAAAATTGGAGGAGGCGTGTTATATCGCTACTTGCAAAATGTACAATCCTACATTGCACCACCGATAACTTGTGTCTTTCTTTTGGGGATTTTATGGAAAAGAGTCAACGCAGTAGGCGCAATTTCAACTTTGTTTTTTGGACTGTTAGCCGGCACCGTAAGAATTATTGCAGAATTAAACTACCTGGATAGTAATGGAAAACTCATTGAAGGTGCTTCGGGTATGTTTGCTACTTATGCGAGTATTAATTTTTCCCACATGGCCATTTTTATGTTTATCGCTTGTGTAATAGTATGTGTGGTCGTGAGTCTGTTAACGCCTGCTCCGAATGAAGCCAGATTGTCAGGTTTGACCTTTGGAACGTTAACGGCGGAACAAAAATCATTTAATAAATCAAGTTACGAATGGGTGGATATTGTAGCGTCCGTCATGTTGGTGATTGCGGTGTTGAGTGTTTTGATTTATTTCCAGGGTTGATCGCTGAAAATTATTTAAGAGCTTGTTTAAATTTCCTCAATTTCGCACAATCATGAAAATTTAGACAAGCTCTAACATTCCTTAAGTGACCAGTAACTAATAAACTGATTAACAAAATTTTATGTAGATTATATAAAAATACAGGATGCAAAGCAATGAAGCAGACACCGTTAATTAAACACCCTACTTCATTAGACCACCAAAAATTATGATTATGAAACTACCTGCGATGCCATTTAATATTTTTACAAAGCATCTTTTTAAATTATTGCTGTGCCTCTTTTTAATTACAAGTTGTCAGGAATCAAAAGACGAACAAGGTTCATGGCAAAAGATATTTGATGGAGAAAGTCTTGCCGGTTGGTCCACAAAAGGGGGAGAAGCGACTTATGCTGTTAAAGACGGTATCATCGTAGGAACCACCGTCGCTAATACACCCAATACTTTTTTGACTACCGACAAAATGTACGGAGATTTTATTCTTGAATTAGATTTTTTGGTAGATCCCAGTATGAACTCTGGTATCCAAATCAGGAGTAATAGTTTTCCTCATTATAAAGATGGAAGAGTACATGGCTATCAAGTAGAAATCGACCCTTCCAAGCGGGCCTGGAGTGGTGGTATTTATGATGAAGGACGACGAAAATGGTTAGTGACCTTAAAAGATAATCCAAAAGCACAAAAAGCTTTTAAACAGAATGAGTGGAATACGTACCGAGTGGAAGCGATTGGCGACACGATTAAAACCTGGATTAATGAGGTGCCCGCTGCGCATTTAATTGATGAAATGACGGCTTCTGGTTTTATCGGATTGCAAGTGCATAGTATTAAAGGAGAACAAAAAGCAGGAACGGAAATTAAATGGAAAAACATCCGCATCATAACCGATAATTTGTCAAAGCATGCTAGAAAAAGCCCCTTACCTCCGGTTATTACAAAAAATAAATTGACGCAGGATGAAATTAAAAATGGCTGGCAGCTTTTATGGGATGGCGAGACGACCGAAGGCTGGCGAGGCGCAAAGTTAACGACTTTCCCTACGGACGGATGGGTAATCAAAAACGGGGAATTAACGGTATTAGAAAATGGTGGGGAAGAGTCTGCTGCCGGTGGTGATATTGTTACCAATGAAGTTTATGGTGACTTTGAATTGAAACTCGAATTCAAAATAACCGAAGGCGCCAATAGCGGAATAAAGTACTACGTGGATACCGAAATTAATAAAGGACCAGGTTCTTCTATCGGTTTAGAATATCAAATTCTGGATGATGCGCGGCATAAAGATGCAAAGTTGGGTAGCCACGAAGGAAGCAGAACTTTGGCTTCACTCTATGATTTGATAGCAGCGGACTCCAATAAATTTGTCAATAAGATTGGTGAATGGAACACGGCTTACATAAAATCAAAAGACAATCAAGTAGCGCATTGGCTTAATGGACAAAAGGTCTTGTCGTACGAGCGAAAAGGGAAAGATTTTTTACAATTAGTCAGCGAAAGTAAATATGCCAAATGGCCAGACTTTGGTACGTTGGAAAAAGGTCAGATTTTACTACAAGACCACGGAAATAAGGTTTCTTTCAAAAATATTAAAATCAAAATCCTTTAAATAAATATCCATGAAATCAAGAAGGAATTTTATCAAAATAATGGGGACTACCGCAGCGGCGGTTACCCTGGAAAGTTTGACTTTTCCGCAAAGGGGATATGCTAATATGTTAGGCGCCAACGACCGAATTCATATTGCGGTAATTGGGGTAAGAAGCAGAGCAAAAGCGTTAACAAAGGCTATTGCAAAATATCCAAATACAAAGATTATTTATACTTGTGATGTAGATGATAGTATCATCGAAAAAAACAATGTTTTCTGTCAAAAAACTTTGGGTTATGTTCCTAAAGTCGAAAAGGATTTTCGTAAGATTCTGGAAGATAAAAATGTTGATGCCGTCTTTATCGCAACCCCTGAACATTGGCATGCACCTATGTCTATCATGGCACTACAAGCAGGAAAACATGTCTATGTTGAAAAGCCTTGCAGCCACAATCCCCACGAAAACGAACTACTGGTCAAGGCGCAAAAGAGATATGGAAAAAAGGTGCAAATGGGTAACCAACAACGCTCCGCTGCCACTTCCATATTAGCGGTTAAAGAAATCAAAGAAGGAATTATCGGGGACGTTTACAAAGGAGAAGCCTATTATTCCAACAATAGAAAAAGTATAGGTATTGGAAAAGAAGTACCTGTTCCAAAAGGATTAGACTGGGATCTGTGGCAGGGACCAGCTCCCCGTAAAAAATACAAAGACAATATTCATCCCTATAACTGGCATTGGTTTAAAAATTGGGGGACTGGAGAAATTCATAATAATGGTACGCACGAAATAGATGTTTGCCGTTGGGCAATGGGGTTGGATTTGCCAGAAAGTGTCACTTCTTTTGGTGGAAAATTTACTTACCAGGACGATTGGGAATTTTATGATAATCAACAAGTTACCTTTAAGTATAAAGACAATAAGTTTATAACCTGGACAGGGCATAGTCGTGGTATTATCAAACCAGAACAACCGGGCAGAGGTGCGACTATATATGGTAGCAAAGGAATTATTACCCTAAGCCGAAATGATTACAAATTATATGGTTTAGGCGGAAAATTGATAAAGGAAGAATTAGAAAAAAATCAAAGTGCTACTACGGATACGGTTGGCGGCGGCGGATTGGATGTAAACCATATTTCTAATTTTCTGGATGCCATCAAAAAAGATATTCCACAAAATGCGCCCATTTCAGATGCCAGTATCAGTACCATGATGTGCCATTTGGGAAATATTGCGCAGGAAGTAGGCAGGACCATTCACGTGGATCATAAAACTGGTCGGGTATCTAACGATGATGAAGCAATGACGCATTGGAAGCGGGAATATGAGAAGGGGTGGGAATCTGAATTTACTGATTAGGCAAGCTACAAACCAGTCTTTGTACCTAATAGTACAGGATGGAAAATGGAAAGCAGTTTTTTATGTTTGCTTACAGACAAATGATTCCAGTCAATTTCTTTCTATCGAGTCAATCAAGTCATGAATATAAAAATATTATTTATTGCGTTATCTTTTATCTCCTTAAAGAAATGCAATTCTCAAAAAGCAGATGTCTTCGAAGAAACGAATGGTTTTATTGTCGTAGAGGCAGAAGATTTTCATAGTCAGGAATTAGATGAAATCCGAAAATGGTACCGGGTAGATGAAAATAATACCCCCAATATTCAACCTGATATAGATGGAAGTCATGCGGCCTCAGCAAGCGGAAAAGCTTATCTGGAAATTTTACCAGATACCAGAACCAATCACGATGAGACACTCGTCAGAGGAGAGAACTTTTCTAATAAACCAGGAAAATTAGGAGTCCTGAATTACAAAGTAAAATTCAATAATCCTGGTAAATATTATGTCTGGGTAAGATGTTATGCCACCGGTACGGAAGACAATGGTATTCACGTAGGATTGAACGGCGAGTGGCCAGAAAGTGGTCGAAGACTCCAATGGTGCAAAAGTCAAAACACCTGGGCCTGGGATAGTAAACAGCGAACCAAAGAAGAACACTGCGGAATACCCAAACAAATTTTTTTAGAGATTCCTGAAGCCGGCCTTCATACTATTTCTTTTTCAATGCGGGAAGATGGTTTCGAGTTCGATCAGTGGATAATGAGTAAGGAATATGATATTTCAGATAGTATTCAAAATTTTTAGGGGGGAGGTTATTTGTTTATTTGTTGAATCGTTTATTACAAACATCCTAAACAGTTAAACATCTTAAACATCTTAAACATCCTAAACATCTTAAACATCTTAAACATCCTAAACATCAAAATTACGTGAAACGAAGAATCTTTCTAACATCAAGTACCGCAGTAAGTTTAGGAATATGCTTCCCCTTCATAGGCTGTCAGCAAACATCCAGCGAAACTTCCGAAGAGAAAACAGCTTATCAACAATTAGTATTTTCATTACTAAAAGACTGGTGTGATGGAATGCTGAAAGTGCAAATTAATAAACCTGAGAATGCCGAAATTCACGGTGCATTAGACTGTCCAGCCTGTAATAAAATTCATGGTCGTTGTATGGACGCTGTTTATCCGTTTATGTATATGGCGGATAAAACGGGCGATACAAAATACATGAATGCCGCAATTGACGTCATGGAATGGTCTAAAAATGTGACGCGACCTGATGGTAGCTGGACGGTGATTCCTAACCCAAAATCCTGGAGAGGAATTTCGGTGTTTGGCGCCATTGCATTGGGGGAAGCCTTGCATTATCATGGACATATTTTGCCCGCTGATGTCAAGGAAAAGTGGATGGATAGACTGGCCAGGGTAGGGGACTATCTCTACAAGAATTTTGATATGACTTTTACCAATATCAATTACGGTTTTACTGCCGTTTATGCCTTGAATCTACTGGGGAGAATATTGGAAAACGAAACCTATCTGACCAGAAGCAGAACGCTCGCTAAAGAAATTAAAAATTGGTTTACAACACCACATTATTTACTTTTTGGAGAAGGAAAACCAAGTGATAAAAAAAGTGACAAAGGATTGTTAGGGGTAGATTTGGGATATAATGTTGAGGAGTCATTAAATGGCGTGGTGCAGTATGCAATTATCGAAAAAGACGAAGAATTACTTCAATTATTGACGAAAGCACTCGAAGGACATTTGAATTTTATGTTGCCGGACGGAGGTTGGGACAATAGTTGGGGTACCCGACAATACAAATGGAGCTACTGGGGAAGTCGAACCACCGATGGTTGTCAAATCGCTTTTGGGATGATGGCAGATAGAAATCCTGCCTTGGGTACAGCCGCGTATCTGAGTACCGAATTACTCCAACGCTGTACGGCGGATGGCTTGTTACATGGCGGACTGCATTATACCACGCACGGAATTAAACCATGTATCCATCATACTTTTGCCCACGCGAAACCTTTGACCACTCTGTTGAATGAACTTGATAAAACTGCGCTAATTGATAAAACGGCCAGTTTGCCGGTGGTCAACGCGGAGGGCATTCAGCATTTCCCGGAGATAGATGTATGGCTGGCGGCAAAAGGAGATTTCAGAGCCACTATTTCTACCTACGATTTTATTTATAAAGAAAAAGCACAACAGGGCAGTGGCGGTTCTATTTGTTTGCTCTACCACTTGAAACTGGGACCAATTTTTACGGCAAGTATGGCAAAATATCTGCTGGTAGAAAAAAATAATCAGCAACCAAACCCCGGCAAGGAGGAAGTGGTGCTGACTCCCCGGATAGAAATATTTGAAGATGGAGAATGGTTTACCAATATATATGATTTAAAAGCAGAAGTCGAAACTGAAACGGATGAAAAGTCTTGTCAGTTTCAAGTTGCCGCTAGTCTGGTCAATGAAAATAGACAATCTCCCAAAGGAATAGATGCAAAATATCGTTTCAGTTATGTTTTTAGTGATGAAAAAGTAGAAATCAGCGCCCAGTCATTAAATGACTATAAAAGTTCGTCAACGGCAAGATTGGTTTTGCCAATCCTATCTCCAACCGGAGAAAAAATCACCCAAAACACTCCTAATCGAATTGAGATTAACAAACCAGCGGGAATCCTTGTATTGGAAGCCAATGTTCCTTTGCAAATAAAAAAAATGGAAAAAGAACGTGCTTTTAATATGGTGCCTGGCGTAGAAGCAGTACCCGTTTTTGCAGAATTTAAAAATAATCGAAAAGAAGCAATTATTTGTACCTTGAAAATGCTTGATAACTAACCTGAAAACCAAACAATTTTTTAAAACCATACAGTACAGGATGGAATCTTTTTTAAAAGCATATATATTCACGTTATAATACTTAAAACGATAAAATAATCAGTAAAATGCAAGTAAAAGTTAGTAAGCGCAAAAAAAAATTCAGTTACGTTGACTACCTTTGGGATTCAAAGGAAGCTAAAAAATTAGGGGATGATCAGGTAGCTTTATTTCTTTATCGATCGAATTTATTAGGAGCGGATTTAAGAATAACTAATTTTGGTGGAGGAAATACCAGTTGTAAAACTATTGAAAAAGATCCATTAACCGGCGAAGAGGTGGAAGTGATGTGGGTGAAAGGTTCAGGTGGAGATATCGGAACTTTGACGCGTCAGGGCATTGCTGGACTCTACACAAGAAGACTTCGTGCTTTAAAAAATGTTTATCGCGGATTAGAATTTGAAGACGAAATCGTTCCGCTTTATTATCACTGTTTATACGATTTGGATAGTCGGGCACCTTCTATTGATACCGCCCTGCACGGTCTGTTACCTTTCAAACACATCGATCATTTACACCCTGATGCCTTAATTTCAATCGCAGCGGCGAAAGATAGTGAAGCCATTACAAAAGAAATCTGGGGAGACACGATGGGATGGGTACCGTGGCAAAAACCTGGTTTCGATTTGGGACTACAATTAGAAAAATGTCTGAACGATAATCCTGGTATCAGAGGAATCGTCCTCGGTGGACATGGTTTATTTACCTGGGGAGATACTTCCTATGAGTCTTACATCAATAGCCTGGAAGTTATCGAAATGGCTGCCAAATATATTGCCAAAAGAGAAGGGAAGGACCGACCGGTTTTTGGTGGTCAGAAAATTAAAAGTTTAGCAAAGGATAAACGCAAAGAGCAAGCTGCCAAATTAGCACCTATTCTGCGGGGTCTCTGCTCTTCTTACCAACGGATGATTGGACACTTTACCGACGATAAGCGGGCTTTACAATTTATGAATAGTAAAGATTTAAAAAAGTTGGCTCCCCTGGGGACTTCCTGTCCCGACCACTTTTTGCGGACTAAGATTCAACCATTAGTATTAAATATTTCTCCTAAGGCCGATCTGGATGACCTGGCCGCCGTAAAAGAAAAAATTGAGCCACTTTTTGAACAGTATAGAAAAGAGTATCAGGCTTACTACGACAACTGTAAACATGATAACAGCCCGGCAATCCGGGACCCCAATCCAGTGGTGATTTTATATCCGGGAATCGGAATGTTTACTTTTGCAAAAAACAAACAAACAGCTCGTGTTGCCAGCGAATTTTATTTAAACGCTATCAACGTTATGCGGGGGGCAGAGGCTATTTCTAAATATACCGCGCTTCCACGGCAAGAAGCTTTTGATATAGAATACTGGTTGCTCGAAGAAGCAAAATTGCAGCGACAGCCTAAGGAAAAACCACTGTCAAGAAAGGTGGTGATGATTACGGGCGCAGGTGGCGGAATTGGTAAAGCGATTGCTGATAAACTTGCCGAAGAAGGCGCAAATATTGTCTTAACGGATATCAGTAAAGAACGATTGCAAGAGGCCAATGCTACTTATGGAAAAGATGTTTCTACCTACGCATTATGTGATGTTTCTAATACTCGTTCCATCGCAGATGCTTACGATGTGGCCTGTTTGGAATTTGGTGGAGTAGATATTATCATTCACTCTGCGGGATTGGCAATTTCTAAATCTCTAGGCGATACATCTATAAAAGATTGGGAGTTGCTGCAGGATGTTTTGGTAAAAGGTCAATTCAATTTAGCAAAAGAGGGCGTCGCAATTTTACGTAAGCAAGGATTAGGCGGAGACATTGTTCATATCGCCAGTAAAAATGGTTTGGTAGCCGGACCTAATAACGTAGCTTACGGAACGGCTAAAGCAGCGCAGCAACACATGACCCGCTTGTTAGCGGCTGAACTGGGATCTGAAAAAATTCGTGTTAATACGGTAAATCCCGATGGTGTGATTATCGGCAGTAAAATTTGGGAAGGTAAATGGGCAGAAGGCCGGGCCAAAGCAAATGGAATTTCCGTAGACGAATTACCCGCCTTCTATGCCAAGCGTAATTTGATGAATGAAATTATTCGACCGGAAGATATTGCGAATGGTGTTTTTGCATTGGTAGGTATTTTAGATAAAAGTACAGGAAACATTATCAACGTCGATGGTGGAATGGCCAACGCATTTGTTAGATAGTTAAGTAATGTTAAAACAATAATCTTATCAGTTCACGTATTCGTTAAAAAATGCGTGGACTGTTTTAGTCTCTACATATTATGAAAATTACAAAATCAGAATTAGCCAATTATAACGAAAATAATAAACAGGATCACCACGAAAAATTCGGTTTTTTAAGTCTTCAACTAGACCGGCTTGAAATTAACGTGGAGGAGGTCGTTGAAAGATTACAAAAATTTCAAGTAGCTATTCCAAGTTGGGCACTCGGTGCTGGAGGAACCCGGTTTGGCCGGTTTTCGTATGGTGGAGAACCTTCCAGCTTAGAACAAAAAATTGATGATGTCGGAATCATTCATGCCCTGACTCAATCTGCCGGGGCCATTTCCCTGCATATTCCCTGGGATATTCCAAAAGATGCCGAAGCCATTAAGCAACAAGCAGCATCACATGGGATTCTGTTTGATGCGGTCAACTCGAATACTTTTCAAGACCAGAAAAATCAGGCACATAGTTATAAATTCGGGTCGCTTTGTAACGTGAACAAAGAGAGTCGTCAACAAGCAATTGAACATAATTTAGAAGTGATCAAACTTGGAAACGCACTCGGAAGCAAGTCGATGACAGTTTGGTTATCGGATGGATCAAATTTTCCCGGACAGCATAATTTCAAAAAAGCTTTTCAACATACGCAAGATTCCTTGCAGCAAATTTATCAGCACTTACCTAACGATTGGCAGCTTTTCATTGAATACAAACCTTACGAACCTAACTTTTATTCGACGGTCATTCCGGATTGGGGAACTTCTTTGATGTTGGCAGAAGGGTGTGGAGAGAAGGCTTTTACCCTGGTTGATTTAGGACACCATTTGCCGAATACCAATATCGAACAGATTGTAGCCATCTTAATGATGAAAGGAAAACTGGGTGGATTTCACTTTAATGATAGCAAATACGGCGATGACGATTTGACGTGCGGAAGTATCAAACCTTATCAGTTATTTTTGATTTTTAACGAATTAGTGGATGGAATGGAAAATAACGAAGGGAATAATCCACCTCTGGCCTGGATGATTGATGCCAGTCATAACATTAAAGATCCTTTAGAAGATTTGATCCAATCTCTGGAAGCGATTCGGATTGCTTACGCGCAAGCTTTACTGATTGATAGAGCGGCATTAGAAATGGCAAGAGCAGAAAGTGATGTAGTTCGTTGCCAGGAAATTTTGCAGACCGCTTACCGGACAGATGTTCGACCACTGCTGGCAGAAGCAAGACGTTTAAGTGGTGGCGCGATTGACCCCATTGGTTTTTATCGACAAAAAGCTGTTCGTAAAAATTTAATCAAAGAACGTGGTATGCACTCCATCGCAAGTGGCTTGTAACTATTTCGGATGTTGGATTTCGGATTTCGGAGGGTAGTAGTATTTAATTAACATCCCCTATGGACAAGAAACAATTACAGGAAAGACTCAAAAGGTTTGCTATTGCAATTGTACATTTTGCGGAAATTTTGCCTGATACTCTTGGTTTAAGAACAGTTAAAAATCAGATTGTTCGAAGTGGTTCTTCTTCAGCAGCTAATTATAGAGCTGCTTGTAGAGCTAAATCAGATAAAGATTATATCTAAAAAATGGGAATAGTGGAGGAAGAACTAGATGAAACAGAATTTTGGCTAGAATTTACAGTTGGGCTAGATGAAAAGTACAGGAGTATAATTTCTCCGCTTTGGAAAGAAGGAGATGAACTACTAGCGATTATATTATAGTTAGTTCAATTGTTCGTAAGAAAAAAAATATGAGAAAAGGGTAATGAGGATTTCTTGCTCCGAAATCCGAAATCGAATTTCCGAAATAACTATACATGAAGCACACATTAATTTTTGACATAGGAAAAACGAATAAAAAATGTTTCTTGTTTGATGAAAACTACCAGGAAGTATGGAAAGAGTATATCCGTTTTGATGAAATAAAAGACGAAGATGGACACCTGTGTGATGATCTGTCTGCCATTAAAAATTGGATACTGACCACTTTTCAGGAAGTTATAAAGTTGAAAAAATTCAATATACAAGCGGTTAATTTTTCGACCTACGGTGCAAGTTTTGTTCATGTTGATAAAAAAGGCAAACCAGTCGCACCGCTTTACAATTATCTGAAACCATTTTCCAAAAAAATATTAAATCAGTTTTATAAAAAATATGGAACTGAAATGTCACTCGCCCAGGAAACGGCCTCTCCTCCCTTGCAAATGATCAATTCAGGCTTGCAGTTGTATTATTTGAAGTATGCCAAGCCGGAAATTTTTAAGAAAATTCGTTGGTCGCTGCATTTTCCACAGTATTTGAGCTTCCTTTTTACGGGCACTCCGCTCAGCGAATTTACCTCAATTGGTTGCCATACCATGCTCTGGGATTTCTCCAAAAATGATTATCACCGTTGGGTTTACCAGGAAGGAATAGATAAAATATTACCGCCGGTAGCGAAAAATAAAAATTCCTTATATTACCCCATCAAAGGGAAAAAAATAAAAATAGGGATTGGTGTGCACGACAGCTCAGCAGCTTTAATTCCTTACTTAAAAACCAATCAAAAACCTTTTTTATTAATTTCAACGGGAACCTGGAGTATTTCTTTAAATCCTTTTAATCAGGAAAAATTGAAGAAAAAGGATTTAAAAAATGATTGTTTAAACTTTCTGAAACCTTCCGGAGAACCCGTCAAAGCAGCAAGGTTATTTTTAGGAAATGAATATAAAATACAAGTTAAAAAACTAAATGAAATTTTTGGGGTAGATGAAGATTATCACCGTAATGTTAGTTTTGATTATGACACCTATTTTGAAATCATACAAGACTTTGCTCCATCTTTTAAATGGGAAAGTATAGAAGACGAAGATATGCCAGATCAAACGCGTTTATCTTATCATAAATATGAACATGCTTATCATCAATTGATGACAGAGTTAGTGTTATTACAAATTAAATGTATTAAAAAGGCGATTGGAGATGACACTATTTCTAGGCTTTATGTTGATGGCGGGTTTAGCGATAATGACCTTTATATCAATCTGTTGTCTCATTATTTTAGAGATAAAAAGTTAAGAACGACAGACGCCTCATTGGGCTCTGCTCTGGGAGCAGCTATATCAATTTCGGATACGCAATTAAACTCAAAATTCTTAAAAAAGAATTATGCCCTTAAAAAACATGTGCCTTTTATAGTAAGTTAGAGGTTTAAGAAATTAAAATTATAAGTTTATGGCTTTAAAGTTTGATACAAGATATCCTTCGATAGATGATTTGAGGACAAGAGCTCAAAAGAAAATTCCAAAATTCGCTTTTGAATATCTTGATGGAGGCTGTAATGAAGATGTTAATTTAATTAGAAACACAGCAGAGATAAGGGATGTGCAACTTAAACCAAACTATTTAAGAAAACATCATGGCTCTTCATTAAAAACCGAATTGTTTGGTATCGAGTATGATGCGCCATTTGGTATAGCTCCAGTTGGATTGCAGGGTTTAATGTGGCCAAATTCACCTGAGATTCTTGCTAAGGCAGCTTTTGAGCATAATATTCCATTTATTCTTAGTACGGTTACAACAACAAGTATAGAACGCGTAAGCGAATTAACAGAAGGAAAAGCATGGTTTCAACTGTATCATCCTACCGAAAACAGATTGAGAGATGATATTATAAAACGTGCAGATGCGGCAGAATGTCCTGTATTAGTTATTCTTTGTGATGTGCCAACTTTTGGGTTTAGACCAAGAGATATAAGAAACGGTTTGGCTATGCCTCCAAAAATGACTTTAAATAATATTCTACAAGTTTTAGGCAAACCACATTGGGCAATGCAAACTCTAAAATATGGACAACCTAATTTTGAAACATTAAAGCCATACATGCCAAAAGGATTAGATTTAAAGCAATTAGGCAAATTTATGGATGAAACCTTTAGTGGTAGATTAGATGAAGAAAAAATAAAACCAATCCGCGATATGTGGAAAGGAAAATTGGTCTTAAAAGGTGTGGCTTCAGAGTATGACACCGAAGAAGCTATAAGATTGGGACTTGATGGTATTATTGTGTCTAACCATGGTGGCCGTCAGTTAGATGCAGGACAGTCTACAATAAAGCCATTAACAACTATTGCTGAAAAGTATGGAGACCAAATAGAAGTTATGATGGATAGTGGCATTCGCTCAGGTCCGGATATTGCAAGGACTGTGGCAAGTGGCGCAAAATTCACGTTTATGGGTCGTTCATTCATGTATGGAGTATCAGCTCTAGGAAAAAAGGGTGGTAACCATACAATTTCATTATTAAAAACAGAATTACAACAAGTAATGGAACAATTGTGTTGCGAGAAAACGACCGATTTTCCTGATCATTTAATTAAATAAACTAGAACAAACAACTAACTAAAACTAATTTATATGAGTCAATTCAACATTGAAGAAGATATTGAAGAGTTAGCAGGAGGAGAATTTGAAAGAACACCAGTACCAAAATCAAGGCTTAAAGGCTGGAAGAGTTTTATTGGTATGTATGCAGGAGAACACGCTGCCGGAACAGAGTTTATGATTGGGCCACTCTTCTTAACAGCTGGTGTTAGCGCATTTGACTTAATAATAGGTTTATTGTTAGGAAATTTATTAGCTGTTTTAAGTTGGAGATTTCTTACTGCTGAAATAGCCGTAAAGAATAGACTGACGCTCTACTATCAATTAGAAAAGATTTGTGGTAAAAAACTGGTTATAGGATATAATCTGGCAAATGGTATATTATTTTGTTTTCTTGCTGGGGCCAT
>CAKZUV010000124.1 GCA_937921555.1 uncultured Saprospiraceae bacterium | reverse complement strand
GGCAGCCAAAAGCAAAACCTACTGCGACGAACTCAAAGGGACCGCCGCCGAACACGGTATCACCATCACCGAATTATCCACACACCTGCAAGGACAACTCGTTGCGGTCAATCCCGCTTACGATGTGATGTTTGATGGCTTTGCGCCCAAGGAAGTACAGGGCAAACCAAAAGAACGGACCAAATGGGCCGTTCAGCAATTAAAGTACGCCGCTAAGGCGAGTAAAAATTTAGGCATCAATGTCCACGCTACTTTCTCCGGTGCACTGATCTGGCATACGATGTATCCGTGGCCACAACGCCCGCAGGGCCTGGTCGAAACCGGATTCAAGGAGCTGGCTAAACGCTGGAAACCAATCCTCAACGAATTTGATAAAAACGGGGTGGATGTCTGCTACGAAATTCATCCGGGCGAAGACCTCCACGACGGAATCACGTACGAGCGATTCCTCGCAGCCACGGGTAATCATCCCCGCGCAAAAATGCTTTACGATCCAAGTCATTATATTCTACAACAACTGGATTACCTCGCCTTTATCGATATCTACCACGAGCAAATCAAAATGTTCCACGTCAAAGATGCAGAATTCAATCCTTCGGGACGCTCTGGTGTTTATGGTGGATACCAGGACTGGGTAGATCGTCCGGGCAGATTCCGTTCGTTGGGTGACGGTCAGATTGATTTCCGGTCTATTTTCTCAAAATTAACACAATATGGATACGATGGCTGGGCCGTGTTGGAATGGGAATGCTGTATCAAAGACAGCGAGCAAGGCGCCGCGGAAGGAGCTGCTTTTATCAAAGACCATTTGATTACCGTCACCGACCGGGCCTTCGATGATTTTGCGGGCGGAAAACCGGATGAGCAATTGAATCGTAAAATTTGTGGATTGTGATTTGTTTATTTACAAATTCCCTTTTACTTTTTAATTGACCAAATTTTAAAAACCATTTTCAACAAATCAACAAACGAAGTGACTCAACAAACGAAGTGACTCAACAAACGAAGTGATTCAACCGCAAAGCGTCTAAAAATCACGTTGCCTTTTTAACCAACACCATTTTCGTCGCGTCTATTTGCGCAATTTTTTTATAAAAATCCCGCAATTTTGCGTAATCGGTGGCGGGTAATTCTACGGCGTAAATATCCAGCGTCCGGGTGACGGTTACGGTTTTGTCAGTCACTTTCAGGTCGAGTGAAAACATCCCGTATTCAGAATCTAACAGTGTTTTGTCTTTCGGGGTACTTTCTACTGTATAGCCCTCCGGCAAATCAAAAACATACTCGTCTTTTTCGTGAAAATCGTTTTCAATTTTAACCGGATGAATTCTATTTTCATCCGCCTCGGGAATTTCCGTAAAAGGATTTAGATTGTTAATAGGAACAAAAACTCTTTTACCCGCTTTGGAGGCATACCGTGGAACGGTGATATTAAAATCTACCGTCGCCGTTGGTGCATCGGGCGCTGCTGCAATCGCAAATTTATCCAGGGTCATAGCGGGTAGTTTGGTATTTCGAACAATATATTTTTCGACATCCGACTTCGGATAATCTTTTAGCATACGATAGATATCATGACTGGGTCCCTGAAAAGTAGTTTGCTTTTTGATAACCGCCCCACCCTTTTCATCCAGTTTAATATTAGCGCGGGTCAATGACTTATTTTCTTCCAGGCCGTACTTTGGGGTTCGCGATAATTTACCACCTTCTTCCGTTATTAACAAAACGGGGCGATCGTGATTGTCTCCTCCGATATAATTTGGTGGATAACTTTTACTGGTACATTCCAGCCACATGTCTTCGGAAGGAACGTAAAGAATCATGTGGTTACCAAATGATGGACTCGCGAAATTTTCGTCAATTTCCTGACGGCCCCTGACACCCCGATAGATAATAACCCAGTCGGATGGTATCCCGGCGATTTCCAATAAAGATTTCATATAGTTAGAAAGCGCCTTACAATCTCCATACTTATTTTTTTCCACGTATTTTGCTTCGAAAGACTGCCATCCGCCAATTCCTAACTGTACACTTACGTACCGTACTTCATCCTGCATATACTGATAAATTCGTCTGATCTTTTCCTTATCAGTCGCAGCGTCTGCGATCAACTCTTTGATTTTATCGCTGGTTTCTGAACTTACTTCCTGACGGTCTTTATTGATCTGATAAAAGAAAGCACCCAGCGATTTCCAGCTGGACATATCTCCTTCGTATCCGTCTACGGAAAATCTGGTAGCACTGATCCAAAGTATCGGATATTTTTTATGGTTAGGTATATACGCTTCGGATTTTAAAGCTGGCAAATTTTCTCCCGTCCAGGTATACGTTTTTACACCTCCAGCGGTATTTACAGAAGCCTCCAGATTTACATTATCCATTTTGCTATGAATATCAAATCCTTCGGGCACTACCACTTTTGCTTCAAAAGACTGTACTGACTTGCCAAAACTATGCACCCGATAATTCGGATACGCCATGATCCCTTTAATTTCTTTAACGCAGTGATACTCAATCGTATACGGGTAACTACCGTGACTGACGGTCAGATGTTTATAACGGGAATCCGAATAAATATTACCGCTGCTGATTGCACTCCGGTCGCTGAAATCTTTCTGCTTAAAGGCAAGCACCTCGTTACCGTTTTTATCATAAACTTTTGCCCAGAGTTTTTTAATCTTAGAATATTGATTATAAAAAAACACCAGCTCATTCTCATCACTTTCTCCATTCAGTACCGTCACTACGACCGTTTCCTTTTCCGTGGCATTGGAAATGTTTTTTACTATAAATTCCGCTTTTTCTGAACGTACTACCTCACGGGCATTTTTCAGTAACGTATCCGGAATCAGCAAAGAACTATAAACTAGATTCTGGGCTGACAGGCAACACCCACTCAACAAAATAATTACAAATAAAACGAAAGACTTATTCATGTTTTTGTTTTCTTAGAAATGATAGATGGAATGCGCTTTTAGTCACTGTAAATTACGTAGCTTAATTTACGGTGCACTTATTTTTAACTCGTCTTTTTCAATACGATCTGTTCTCCGTGTTTTTCTACGATTAAATCGTAAAACTGCCGGATGCTCGGATATTCTCCGGGTTGATAACGGTTTTGTTTAATGTCAATTTTACTGGTAATTTGAACGGTCCCATTTTTTTCACTCACCAAATACCTGAAAATTCCACCACCTGCCGGTAGTTTGACGAGTGCTGCTTCCGGTAGTTCTTCCACCGCGTATCCTTCCGGGATCGTCAGAATGATCACGTATTGTTCTTTTATCTTATAAGGCATATCTACCGGAAACGTACGATTTTCAAGCTTCAGTGGATTTTCCTCGTAACCATTTCCAAGCATGGGGGACAGATAAATAAAATTGTCATTAATCTGTGCTGCGTTAGGTAACTCAATATCCAGAGAAGATTTAAAAGATTCGTTTGTTTTCTCCGGGTTGGCAAAAGCTACGTTACTGACTTTTGCATCCGGAAAACTTTCCTGCCAGTTAGCAAGGATATGCTCGTGGTCTTTTTCCATATTTTCGTAATATTCGTAGCGACTTTCCATGGCGGTATAACCGGCACAAATTTCCTGAATGCTCCCCGTCAAAGTTCCGTCTGCCGACAAATCTGCGTTGACAATCATCTTTCCAACATCCGCAGGAACTGCAACATCTATCCAGGTAGACTGAGGACCGTTGACGAGCCACCCCCGGTAGTTGAGCGAGTTCGCTCTTAGATATTTCGCGCTGCGATGTTCACTTCCTACGTCGAGCAGGTGTTCATTATCACCCGTTTTCACGTAAGCCAGGACATGATTAAACTGGTCCGTTTTGGGATATAGTTCTAACATCCTGCCGTGGGAACGGGTACTGATCAGTACAGGATAGGTTTCCAATCCCAACTGATGACAAATCGCAACCAACATTAAATTCATTTCACCGGAGTTAGCCAGTTTACTTTCGAACGCATCATCCAGACTTTCTTTCGCATAAATACTGGAGAGCTCGTTCCACTCGACATTACTATTGATAAAACTATAAACGATCATCAATTTTTCGTACGGGTCTGTGACCGAAGCGACGAGTGGACGGACGGCTTCCATTATTTTCTTCGTATGCCGGGTTTTGTAAATCTGATCGCCAAACGAATCACTTTTCTTGAGACCTTCCGATATTTTTTCCCAGGTATTGTTAACCGGCTCGGGCAGACTGTTAGGAAAATTTACAAATTGTAACTGAAAACTTATTTTTGAGTAATAGTCCGACATAGTCGTGATGAAGCGCTCCGGCTTCAGGGCGGGAACATCTTCCATGACATAACGCTTTTTATTGACCTGAACGGAAATCAGTCCACTTTGTGTTCTAACCGAGTTGTTTCGATCATCAAACCGAATACTTTCTACCTGGGATGATCGCTCTGTTTCGGGAGTTTCTCCCTGCGTAAAAGAAACATAGCCGTACCATTCTGGAATATTGGTTCTAAATTCACTGTGGCGCGTTGGAATGTCGGTCTGAAAATACCAATCGGTCAAATCATAAATACTATTAGACGTTTTAACGTACCGGTATTCAATGATGGCTCCCTCCTGCAAAGAGGGCATCGCAAACTTCTTACGGGACCAGTATTCGTTGATTTTTTCTGTAAAAAAATCTTTCTTGCCCAGTTTTATAATTTCCCCATCCGGTAAGATCACCTGTGCTTTCAGTGTGATGATCTCTTCCACATTATTATCCGAATAATAGGCGATTTCAATATCTCCCCGGTCAAAAGCAGATTCTTTGAAGACTTTTATCCGCACATGATGATCCATTACATAGTGGGTCAGGCCCTCAAAATTAAAATTTATCGTGGCATAATCCATCAGTACTGCGGCCTCTGCCTCCGGATCTCCCGGATAGCTGGTCATCTGCAAATCTGCGTCATCTACTTTTCCCCATTTAACGGGTGGCTTTTGTGCGGAGACCAGACCGACTAAACCAATACAGCAAAAAATCAAAAGAAACTTTTTCATTAAAAAAAATTTATGTTATAACGTTGTTTTTTAGAGCATTCCGAATCCTTTCTCATTTTGAATAATCCGGACAAAGTGCATTTTTTAGAATACAAAAAATAAAAATAGTAAATACATTTTATAATTTTAGTATTTATTTATGTTTTTAACAATACATTTTTACAAAAAATACATTATTGGTTTCACAACAGGTTCAACAAACTTAGAGCTTGTTTAAACATGCTCTTATTTCCAAATCATAAAAGCGTGTAAAAAATAGAAGGGTTATCATGTTTTTCAAATATGGTGTACACCAAAGGAAGATGGTCGCAGCCTGCTTTCTTAACTTCCCAAAACCACAAACCGTTCATCCACCACCGCGCTCAATGGCAGCAAGGCATCTCCGGTCCATTCTCCAAAAATAGTCAGAGGGTGTCCGGCACTAAGGGCTAACAACCGCCAGTTTTCTTCTGGTCGGGTCAGTGCTGTGATATATTTTTTTTCGGAATCAACCAGGACCAGGCCGTCAGCGGTGGTTACTGGAATTACGTTTTGTAAACAGACCGGAAAATCACTCAGCCACGGATTATGCGACAGGGCTTGCGCGTAGGTTTCTAAAAAATCATGGATGGTATTCGCGCCTTTCAGAGAGGTGATACTTTCTCCCGTTGGATCGGGCAGTTTGATGAGGGCTCGAAGTGGATAGCTGCCCGGATAATAAACCAGTTCGCCCGAATATATATGACCCGTTTGCCAGTGCTGATCGTAGCCCATATTGTTAAAGCTATAATCCAGAATAAGCGCATATTTTTTGCTTTGTCGTCCCAGCAACCAGGTTTTTCGGTAAGCGATATTATCCAGATTCACACCTTCAAAACTACCGACTACACCCCACTGATCCAGCACGCCGGGCTGAGCGAGAACGTCGGCCTTTTTATCCGTGATCCCGGCGACCCGGATAATTTGTTCCCGTAATAACTCAGGCAACTGATCCAGTTGCTTAAAGCCGGCAACCAGTAAATACAGTTCCGCTAATTCGTGCAATAGATGGTCCGGCCAATCCTCCAATGTTGTTGGTAATAATTGTAAAGAACGTATTTTAGGACCAAGGGCACTCAGCTGTGTATCAACCATCCGGGCCGACAAATCCTGCCAGAACTTATAATCCTGTTCTTCCACCGAAGCCATTCCCTGCCGGATTAAATCCAGCACCCAAACTTCTAAATCTTCTACTCCGGCAGTCATCCGTTGCAGGCGCAACAGGCGGTTTTGCAAGCGCTTGTCCAGCTTGGCAATTTCGTCAGGCGACTTCTTTTTCGTCGGATCAGCCGCAGTCTTTACTTTTTTACTTTTCCAGTCGTTTACCCAGTCCGGCGCTTCGCCGGCTTCCCGGAAGTTTTTGGGTTGACGAACGAAAAGGAGCATTAGTCCCAGGATGTGTTTACAGGGTTTGTTGCGGGCGGGACAGTTACAATTGAAATAAGGCCCTTCCATCTGAACGGAAGTTTTGTAGGTATTACTACTGCTGCCACGGCAGCGCCCCCAGAAAAGATTTTCCCGCCGCGCCAGAATTACCCATCTGGCACCATCCGCATACGGTTCACTCCGGTTCGCCGTAGCAAGGTCAGGTGCGTAAGAAAGGATAGTTGCTTCAGTCACAAGCGGAGTTAAACGGTGTGTATTAATTTTGAAATCCTACTGTGGCGTTTCCTGTAAGATTCCCAGCGCCTTAATAGCTTTTTCGGAGGCGGTTTGTTCCGCACTCTTTTTATTAAAATCGTCGGCGGTAGCCAATTTTCTACCATCAATCAACACGGCCACTTTAAACCGGTCTCGTTTTTCAAATTTATATTTTGCAATCATTTTGTAGGAAACAATAGAACCATTTTTCTGACACCATTCCAGCAATTGACTTTTGTAGTTGTCGTCGTAACTTTCCAGTTCGTGGATATCCAGATAACCCCGCAATATTTTTTTGACTACGTAGGTTCGGGTTCCGTTGTAACCCCGCTCCAGATATACAGCGCCCACCAATGCTTCCAGTGCGTTTCCGAGCATGGATTTACTCAGACGGGTATTATTGTACTGGGACAAAAATTCGTCCAGCCCCATCTTGTCTGCGATACGGTTCAGAGATTTTCGCTTGACAATTTTAGAGCGCATCTTGGTCAGAAAACCCTCGTCACTACCGGGATATTTTTTAAAAAGATATTCTGCCACAATGGTTCCCAGCACCGCATCTCCGAGGTATTCCAGTCGTTCGTTACTCTGCACGGATAAGAGTTTATCGGTAGAATTAGACTTGTGATAAAATGCCAGTTTAAACAGTGCCATATTGGCCGGAATAAATCCTAGCATGGGCCGTAACCGGCGCGCAAACTGCTTGTCCGCAGAGAAAAAATAATTATAGAATTTACGAATAATACTAATCATTATACTAATTATACAAAGAAGTTGTTTAATAATTCTAAGGAATGTTAAATAAATAAAGTACGATTCTATACTTATTTATTTGCCATTCCTAAAAGAAACTGAGGCATGAAGTTTTTTTGTCAATCGACCCTCTTTTTGGAGTGCGTAGCCGTGCTACGGACGACAAAAAAGGGGAAGAGTGGCAGAAAAAGATCATGACACAGGCATTTTTAGGTTTTTAAACAACTTCTCAAAACAAATCAGACTACAATCTGCCGCTAAGCAAATTGGCCCATACCTTTCAGAGTAGCCCTTTCCAAGCGCGTTGAAAAACTAATAAGCTGTAAGTTTATTTCAAAAATGAAAAAAATACGACTTTGATGATCCAACAGAATCAAGAACAATAGTTGGCAAAAAATATATATGAAAAGAGGGACAATAGATAGAAGGGCACGATGCACAGGTATTTCTAAAGTTTCGGTATAAAATGCTGAGAACAGCAATTAAATGAATGAAGATGATTATCCTTCTACGAATAGTCATTATCATATTTTTGGAGTAGAAACTTTCAAAATACAATCTACGAACACAGGCTACCTGTTCTCCTTCTTTTGTCAGTTTTCTTCGTGAATTTCAGTACGAAAGTACCAATAATAATTTGTGATTGATGGGATTCCAGCCAAAGTCTGACATTGGCCGGTGATTGGCTCTTTATAAATCGAAAGATACGACCTATTTTTCAATTTCACAATCCTTTTACCGATTTTCGGGCCTGAAGGTGCTAAAAAAAGAAGACGCTGTCGTTCAGAGCTTGTCTAAACTTCCATTAATTGGCTACAATTGGCAAATTTGGACAAGCTCCAATTAACCTTTAAATTTCCCAAAAACAAGGGATGAATTATGCCCTCCGAATCCAAAAGTATTGCTGAGGACATAGTCAATCTTCCGCTCTTGCGCTTCGTTAAAAGTAAGATTCAACGCATTATCAATTTCCGGATCATCGGTAAAATGATTGATGGTTGGCGGTATGATTCCATGACTAAGTGCCATGATACCTGCGATAGATTCGATGGCTCCGGCAGCGCCTAACAAGTGTCCCGTCATCGACTTGGTAGAACTAATATTCAGCTTGGTAGCGTGGTCACCAAAAACCCTTTTTATGGCGATGGTTTCCGCAATATCTCCCAGTGGCGTAGAAGTTCCGTGTACGTTTACGTAATCTATGTCTTCCGGGTTCAGTTTTGCATCATTAATTGCCATTTTCATGACATTCATGGCGCCCAGTCCTTCGGGGTGAGGAGCCGTCATGTGATGGGCGTCCGCAGTTGCACCCGCACCGAGCACTTCCGCGTAGATGGTCGCACCACGCTGAACGGCGTGTTCGTATTCTTCCAGCACCAACGCACCAGCACCTTCTCCCAGAACGAATCCATCCCGGTCTTTGTCGAATGGACGGGAAGCTGTTTTGAAATCATCATTGCGGGTAGATAGTGCCTTCATGGCGTTGAATCCTCCGATGCCTACTTTTGCGACGGAAGCTTCCGATCCGCCGGTGATGATCACATCTGCCCGGCCCAGCCGAATGTAATCCATGGCGGCGGCGATGGCGTGCGAAGAAGAAGCACAGGCCGAAACCGTAGCGTAGTTGACACCCCGGAATCCAAACTGAATTGAGATCAGTCCGGCGGCAATATCTGCAATCATTTTTGGAACCGTAAAGGGATTGTAACGGGGTGTACCGCTGCCGTTGGCGTGTTCGGTTACTTCGTGTTCGAGCGTAGCGAGGCCTCCGATACCGGAACCCCAGATCACACCCGCACGGTCCAGATCCAGTTTTTCGAGATCCAGCCCGGAGTGTTGTATTGCCTCCTGGGTGGCGACCATGGCAAACTGTGCGTAAAGATCCATTCGCCTTAACTCTCGCCGGTCCAGATGATTTTCGGGGGCAAAATCTTTGACCTCACAGGCAAATTTTGTTTTGAATTCAGTGGTATCAAAACGCGTGATGGGAGCAGCTCCGCTTACGCCGTTTTGTAACCCGTGATAGTATGCCTGCAGGTTATTTCCGATGGGGGTAAGTGCTCCCAGTCCTGTTACAACAACCCTTTTCATAAATTTGGTATAAAACAACAAATTAGAGAATGAGTACTCATCCTCTAATCTGCAGTATGATGGTTAAATCACGCAAAAAAATTCGGGTCATCGAACCCATTTTCTGCTATTTCAATTATTCTGTATAAAAGATCTGGCTTATTCCTGGATCTGAGACTGCAGATATTCTACTGCCTGACCGACCGTTGTAATGTTTTCAGCTTGCTCGTCAGGAATAGAAATATCAAATTCTTTTTCAAATTCCATGATTAATTCAACTGTATCAAGTGAATCTGCTCCTAAATCGTTAGTAAAGCTAGCCTCTTGCGTGATTTCTGATTCATCGACGCCTAATTTATCGACGATGATCTTGTTTACTCTTTCAGCAATGTTTGACATAATAATAATTTCTAGTTTGTTAAATTCCAAAAGTACTGCAAAGTAAGCCATAAGAACGTTGATAACCAAAGTTTTCTCCTATTTTTTGCAATACAAATAATACTTCTAAGTACATTTTAAGGGTAAATTTGTTCATTTTTACCTTTGATCGCTGCATTCTAACCTATTTATTGTAAAAAACACACTAATACTTTATGAATGATGGCTTTTTATAAAGACATTGTTGTATATTAGCCAAGTTTTCTGCGAGTTCCGGGGTATTTTGCCCTTAAAGAACCAAGCGTTCGCTCCATTATGAATACTTTTTAGCATCACCTTTTTTAATTTTTTTTATGAAAAGAATAGACCATCAAAACACAAAAATCGTAGCCACTGTCGGTCCTGCCTGTAATTCTTACGAAAATTTACTAGCCCTCGCCAACGCAGGAGTTGACTGCTTTCGACTCAATTTTTCACACGGCAAACATAGTGATCATAAAAAAGTCATTGATCACCTGGTGTACATTAACGAAAAATATAATTACCACCTCAGTATTCTGGCAGACCTGCAGGGCCCTAAGTTAAGGGTTGGAAAGATAAAGGATGACAGTCTGATGCTGGAAAAAGGTGATATCCTGACTTTCGTAAATAAAGATTGTCTGGGTACGATGGAAAAAATTTACATGAGTTACCAACAGTTTCCGCAGGATGTAAAGGTCGGCGAAAAGGTGATGATTGACGACGGAAAATTAATGCTGGAAGTTATTAGTACCAATAAAAAAGATCAGGTAAAACTGAAGGTACTTTTTGGTGGAAAATTGTCTTCCAACAAGGGCGTTAATTTACCCAATACAAAAATTTCGCTTCCGTCTCTGACCGAAAAAGATGAAATCGACCTGGCTTACATTCTGACCTTGCCAGTACACTGGATCGCGCTTTCATTTGTTCGTTCTGCCAAAGACATCAAAGATTTACAGGCCCGGCTGAAAGCTGCCAATCACCCGGCAAAGGTAATGGCCAAGATCGAGAAACCGGAAGCCATCGAAAAACTGGATAAAATCATTAAAGCTTCTAACGGTATCATGGTCGCCCGGGGAGATTTGGGCGTCGAAATGCCCATCGAAAAACTACCCATTCTGCAAAAACATATCATCAATCGTTGCCTGCAATACGCCCGGCCCGTCATCGTGGCTACGCACATGATGGATAGTATGATTACACAACCTATTCCCACGCGAGCGGAAATTACCGACGTTGCCAACGCGGTACTGGACGGAGCGGATGCGGTAATGCTGAGTGGAGAAACTTCCGTCGGTGTACACCCCGTCAAGGTGGTAGAAGCGATGAACAAAATTATTGAAGAAGCCGAAAAGACTTATAGTATTAAAGGTCGCAGACCAAAACCTACCAAAAAATCAAGAACGTTTATTTCTGATGCCGTTTGTTTTAGTGCAGCAAAAACGGCAGAAGAGATTGAAGCCAAAGCGATTGTCGGAATGACCAGCTCGGGATATACTGCTTTTAAAGTGTCCAGTTATCGCCCGGATACCAAGATTTATATTTTTTCTGAAAAAGCGCACATGCTCTCTACCCTCAATCTGGCCTGGGGCGTGAAATGTTTTTATTATGATAAATTTACAACCACGGATGAAACCATTCATGATGTCAATGAAATTCTGAAAAATAATGAAATCGTCAAAGAAGAGGATGTGGTGGTCAATATCGGAAGTATGCCCATCAAACGTCGGCACCGAACCAATATGTTCAAAGTGACGGTGGTAGAATAATTGTTATCATCTCAAAGCCGGTTTATTGGTTCGCCTGCTCTAAAAAGCGATTTTATCAAATGCGTTTCCAGCAAAAAATAACCTTGATTCAGAAATGAATCAGGGTTATTTTTTTGTCGGGATAATGAGATTTAGAGCACGTTTAAAATTTATTTTAGAATGATAATCAATGATATATGGTTCTGGGGAACTAAAAAAATAATGAGTTTTATAATTATATAACCAAATTCGTAATTTTACGTAAATACAAGATGAATATTAGCCAGGCAGACACCACTGCCTGGCATTTTTTGCTAAAAACACACAAATTCTAAAAATGAAGATTATTATTCCAATGGCCGGACGTGGTTCCCGTTTAAGACCACACACACTTACTACTCCTAAACCACTGGTAAAAATTGCCGGAAAACCAATGGTACAAAGGCTGGTGGAGGATCTTACCAAAGGATATCCGGGCAAGGTAGATGAAATTGCCTTTATTATCGGGGATTTTGGACCTGAAGTTCCGGGACAATTAATGGATATCGCCGCTTCGCTGGGCGCCAAAGGAAGCGTTTATCAGCAACACGAACCGCTGGGTACTGCCCACGCCATTCTTTGTGCCAAGGAAAGCCTGTCGGGCAATTGCTTCGTAGCTTTCTCCGATACCCTTTTCAGCGCCAGTTTTGACTTTGATCCCCAGGAGGACGGAGTGATCTGGGTACAAAAGGTAGAAGATCCTTCTGCATTTGGGGTCGTAAAAGTGGACAATAATCAGGTAATTACCGATTTTGTGGAAAAATCACCCGTTTTTGTATCTGATCTGGCAATTGTCGGAATCTATTACTTCCGGGATGGAGAAATGCTGAGAGATGAATTGCAATATGTGATTGACAATGAAATTAAGGACAAAGGAGAGTACCAGCTTACGAGTGCCCTCGAAAATATGAAGGCAAAAGGATTGAAATTCCGTCCAGGAAAGATTGACGAATGGCTGGATTGTGGAAATAAAGATGCGGTAGTTTATACAAATCAACGAATGTTGACCTTTATGGGCACGGAAAATCACATTGATCCTAGTGCATCCGTTGAAAATGCCGTAATTTTACCTCCCTGCTTTATTGGTAAAAATGCCATTGTCAAAAATTCGGTCATTGGACCACATACTTCTATCGGGAACAATTCTACCGTAGATAGTTCCGTTATCAATAATAGTATTGTCCAGGAAGACAGCACGGTAACAAACGCCAATATGCATAATTCCATGCTGGGCAATCAGGTCGATTACCAGGGAAAACCATCTGAACTTAGTCTGGGTGATTTTTCAAAATACATAATATGATTATTCGTCGCTTTTTTATATTGTCCCTAACCTTTAGCCTGCTCGCAGGCACTCCCCTTCTCTTGTCCGCACAATCACGGCCATCCGAGGAGCAGGTAGAAACGGAAAAGATGTTCATTGATGCTTCCCGTGAAAAAGTGTTGGGTAATTATGAAAATGCGGCTTACCTGTTTAAAGAAGTACTCAAACGCGATAAAAGAAATCACGCCGCGGCCTACGAACTGGCCCGGCTCTACGATGTCCTCGACAACGTAGACAAGGCGATGGCCAGTATCAAAATGGCCATCGCCGGGGATTCACAAAATCCGTGGTATCAGATGTTTCTAGCGGATTTGTATGACCGTAAAGGAAAATACAAAGACGGCGCAAAGCTTTTTGAAAAGCTGGCTTCCGAAGCACCTTACAACGAATATTATTACATGAAATGGGCTTTTTTACTTATGAAAGCCCAACAACCGGAAAAGGCCATCGAAGTATATTCCAGCCTGGAACAACGGATTGGTATTTCAGAGGAAATTTCCCGTAAAAAACATTCGCTCTACCTCGGGATCGGACAACCCGGTAAGGCCATTGAGACTTATCAAATGCTCATCAAATCTGATCCTTTTAACATTGAGTATCATCACCTCCTGGCTTCGCTGTATCGCCAATTGGAAGACGAGGAAAACGCAATAAAAGTTTACAAAGATATTCTGGAACTTGACCCCAATGACGCTACGGCAAGTATCGCGCTGGCCGATCAGCAAAAAGTGGCGGGCGATGATGTCAGCTATCTGAACAGTCTGCAACCTGTCTTTGCCAAGCCGGACGTGGACATTGATATGAAGATAAAGGAAATCCTGCCTTACATTCGACAGGCAGTGGATACGCCCGACGAACCGATTATGAATGCTACGCTGCAACTGGCCAATATTCTGGAGGAACAGCACCCCAACGAAGCAAAAGCTTATTCAGTTTCCGGTGACTTGCTCTACTATTCCGGACGAAAAAGACAGGCTTTGAAAAAATATCTGAAAGCCCGTTCGCTGAATAATACCATTTACAGTATTTACGATCAGATCATGTACATCAATCTGGAAACGAACAGTTATGATACACTGCTGAACATTTCTAACGAAGCAATTGATTTATTTCCCAATCAGGCAGCCGCCTATTATTTTAACGGAGTAGCACTGGATTTTAAACAGAAAAATCAGGCGGCGATCAGCTCCTACCAACAGGCACTGCTGATGGCCCGCAAAAATCCACGGCTACAGTTTGATCTGTACGCACGACTGGGCGGGTTGTACCATCGCATGGGTAAACACAGTCTGTCTGATAAAAATATGGACAAAGCGTTACAACTTAATCCAAAAGATTTTAATCTGCTCAACAATTATAGCTTCTACCTGGCAGATCGCGGCGAGCAATTGGAGAAGGCCAAAAAAATGTCTGCCCTTGCTAATGAGCTTCGTCCCAACCAGGCAGCATTTCAGGATACTTACGGCTGGATTTTGTACCAGATGAAAGAATACGAAAGCGCCCGCGAATGGTTATCAGAGGCCATTAATAATGGTGGCGGTTCCAATCCCGGTATTCTCGAACATTACGGTGATATTCTTTTTCAAATTGGAAAAACCGAAGCGGCTATCGTCGAATGGCAAAAAGCTTTAGAGAAGAAGGGAGGCAAGGACGAAGGGCTACAGGAAAAAATTCGTAGCCGACAGTTGTAGTAGAAAATCTCTCCGATCATTAGACTTTATTCTTCCGAAAAATACTGTCTTACCTTTCCCGCATTTTTAGTTCCGACGATTGCGGCCAGATCAGCGTGCGTCGCCAATTTAATTTTTTTCACAGAACCAAATTCCTGTAATAATTTAGCGGCTGTTTTTTCTCCGATTCCAGGAATTTGCGTCAGTTCACTGGACGTGAAATTCTGCGATCGTTTGAGCCGGTGAAAGGTAATTGCAAAACGGTGTGCCTCGTTTCGCAGTTGCTGAATGAGTTTAAGCGACTCAGACTTTTTGTTGATGTACAGTGGAATGGGATCTTCGGGGAAGAAAATTTCCTCCAGCCTTTTGGCAATACCAATCATGGTGATCTTTTTTTCAAGCCCCAATACTTTCAGACTTTCCAGCGCGGCACTTAACTGCCCTTTTCCACCATCAATAATAATGAGCTGCGGCAACGGCTGATCTTCGTCCAGCAGCCGGCGATACCGGCGGTGAACGACTTCGGTCATCGACGCAAAATCATCCGGTCCCACTACGGTTTTTATATTGAAGTGGCGATAATCTTTTTTGGATGGTTTGGCATTTTTAAAAACGACACAGGAAGCCACCGGAAAAGAACCGCCCATATTGGAGTTGTCAAAACATTCGATGTGCAGCGGCAGATCATCCATTTGCAGGTCTGCTTTCAGCGTCCGCAAAATCCGTTCGGCGGGCGTTTGTTTGTTCATCCGGTTCAGGTCTTCCTTCTTGCGCTGGAACATAAAATACTTTCCGTTTTTCTCAGAAAGATCAAGCAATTTCTTTTTATCACCAATTTTAGGAATGGTCACCAGAATGTCTTTTGCCGGAGGCGTCAGTGGAAAAGGGACTACTATTTCGGGGGCGATGCTGTTGAATTTATCCCGCAGTTGTACGATGGTGTATTCCAGTAATTCCGTCACATCATCATCGAGATTTTTAACCAGTTCCTGCGTGTAGGTATTCACCACTACCCCGTTGAGTACTTTGATATAATTTACAAAGGCTAGTTTTTCATCATCAGTGATAGAAAAAATATCCAGGTCTCTCAGCGTTGGACTCACCATGGTGGACTTGCCCTGATAGTTATCAAAAGCAGCCAGTTTATCTTTAATCTGAGCGGCTTTTTCAAATTCCATATTGTCGGCCAGCCGGATCATTTCTTCTTTAAAATGGGCTTTTACCGCCGCAAAATTTCCTTTGAGCATATTTTTTATTTGCTCAATTTTCTTATTATAATCTTCTTCTGACTCCAGGTTTACGCAAGGGCCCAGACAATTTTTAATATGATATTCTAAACATACTTTAAATTTTCCGGCATTGATATTTTGCTCCGACAGATTGAATTTACAGGTACGTAATGGAAAGAGTTGTTTGATAAGATCCAGGATAATCTTAATCCGATTTTTGGAAGTATAGGGACCGAAATAAACGGAGCCATCCCGGATGAGCCGTCTGGTCAGGAACACCCTGGGAAAGCGTTCGTTTTTGATAACCAGATAAGTATAGGTTTTTCCATCTTTGAGTGCTACGTTGTATCGCGGCTGATGTTTTTTGATCAATGTTGCTTCCAGCAAGAGGGCATCTGCTTCGGTATCCACGACGGTAAATTCGATCAGGTGCGCATTTTTCACCATTACTTTCGTCTTGCGAACGCGGTCCTTTCGCTGACCAAAATAGGAAGACAGCCGGCTTTTCAGATCCTTGGCTTTGCCCACGTAAAGAATCGTATCTTCTTTATTGATAAACCGATAGACGCCAGGCTGGCGTGGAATCGAAGGGGCAAGAGTTTGGTAATCTTTGGTGGTCACCGTCTGTATTTATTTAAAAAAAATGAAGGATTAAAAAGCTCATTTATTGATATCCTGTGTATTAATTTTCACTTCAGAAAATAATGTGATCCCGATGGGATCAGCTAAACCTTTGTTTTGCCATGAGCGTATCAAGGATTCTTCTTCACGAAACTAAGTTTCTAAACATTACGCTGGCCACAAAGGCACCAAATCACAAAGAACACGAAGAATCTTTATAACTTCTGCTAGAACATTTTCCCTTGACCTTTATCATCTACATCGAAATCAATAGAATCGCCCGGCGATAATTTTTTCTTCTTATTGGTATTATCCCGTACGTTCATGATCCGGCTTTCTTCCAGTTTATTGCCGATGGCTTTCCAGCCTTTAACGTCAATGAAATCCGCAATATTGAGTTCATATTCAACTTTGTCTTTTTTCTCTTTTACTTCGTAGAGAATAGCCGGCTTTGGTTTGACGGAAACAAAAAACAGTTTTGAGCCACGGTGTTCTGTGATAAAGGGGTACCTGGTATTATCGGTGGTTGTTTCAATATTAAAACGTTTGACCATTGTCCATTTTTTACCTCCATCATAGTACACCGCATTTACGATCAGTTTTTTACTGAATTTGCCAATGTGCAGCAGTTCTTTGGTATCGAATTTTTTGGTTAGATCGGCTTCGTTTATTTCGTAGGTACCATCTTTATAGATAGCGATAATTTTGTCTCCCGTATCATATTCACCGAGTGAGACGCCACGCTCTTCGGTATTGAGTCGACCGCTGACCTTGTCCATAAAAATCTTTTGTGCACCCAAAGTAGATTTACCAACTTCTTTGAGGGTCACTTTTTTGATCGGGTACTGGGTAACGATATTTCCGTTGACCGAACGGGTTTTGATATCCAGTTCTTCGAAATAATAGTCAAACACTTTTTTCCGTGCTTTCGCCGTTGGAGACAAGACGATAGTTACCACCTCTGATTCTCCGTTGGGGTTGGCTGACAAATAATGGATGCGTGAATTTTTAGCGCCTTTGGTCAGGTCGTAATCCCGGTCGCGGGTGATTCCTTTGACAGGAAATCTTTTCGCCATCGACTTACCGGTTTTAGCATCCAGATAAATCATATTGTAGATCATCCGTTCGTCGCCTTTTCGCCAGACGGCTACGTGTAGAATATTCTTTCCGACAAAAACTTTGGTTCCCATTCGGACGACTTTCATCACACCATCTTTCCGGAAAATAATAATATCATCAATATCCGCACAATCACAAACAAACTCATCTTTTTTAAGCCCCGAACCGATAAATCCTTCTTTACGATTTACGTACAGTTTAGTGTTATTGGCAACTACGGCGCGCGCTTTGATGGTTTCGAAGGAAGTAATCTCCGTCCGTCTTTCCCGGCCCTTTCCGTATTTATCCAGCAAATTCTGGAAGTAAGCTACGGCAAAATCCGTCAGGTGTTTGAGATCATACTTGGTCTGTTTGATATCCGCTATCAGCTTGGCAATCAGCTCGTCGGCTTTGAAAGCATTGTATTTTGAGATACGCCGGATTTTAATTTCCGTCAGCCGGGTGATGTCTTCTTCGGTAATATCCCGTAATAATTTTATCCGCTTATCGCCCTTTTTAGCTTTGCCATCGGCTGGGGTGATGACGTATTTTTTCAGTTCTTTGGCGATCACTTTGAGGACTTCTTCCCAGGATTCACACTCTTCAATTTCGCGGTAGATTCTGTTTTGAATAAATATTTTTTCCAGACTCGCAAAATGCCATTTCTCCTGCAGTTCCGCCAGTTTAATTTCCAGTTCCAGTTTCAGCAGTGCCTTGGTTCGTTCGGTACAAACTTTCAGAATATCATTGACCGAAAGGAAATGCGGTTTATCATCAATAATCACGCAGGCGTTGGGAGAAATAGAGACTTCACAATTGGTAAAAGCATAAAGAGCATCAATGGTCACCTGAGGCGAAATACCCGATGCCAGGTCGATCTGAATTTCCACGTCTTTAGCGGTATTGTCGACTACCTTTTTAATTTTAATCTTCCCTTTATCGTTGGCCTTGATGATGCTGTCAATCAGGTTGCTCGTCGTAACATTGTAGGGCAAATCCTTGACCAGTAATGTCGTTTTATCTTTTTGTTCGATCCTCGCCCGCACCTTAATTTTTCCGCCCCGTTTACCGAGGTTGTATTCACTGACATCGATCAATCCGCCAGTTTGAAAATCAGGTAAAATTCTAAAAGGTTTATCCTGCAATATTTTTATGGAAGCCCGGATGAGTTCAATGAAGTTATGGGGCATAATCTTCGTAGACAATCCTACCGCGATTCCCTCCACGCCCTGAGCGAGTACGAGGGGAAACTTCATGGGCAGATTGATCGGTTCCTGATTACGACCATCGTAAGAATATTGCCATTCGGTCGTCTGTGGATTAAAGGCCACTTCGAGCGCAAATTTGGTAAGGCGTCCTTCGATATATCGTGGTGCGGCGGCCCGGTCGCCCGTGCGCTGATCGCCCCAGTTTCCCTGCGGATCAATCAACAAATCCTTTTGGCCCAGATTAACCAGGGCATCTCCGATGGCGGCATCTCCGTGCGGATGGTATTGCATGGTTTGTCCGATGACGTTGGCGATTTTGTGATAACGGCCATCATCCATTTTTTTGAGGGCATGCAAAATACGGCGCTGTACGGGCTTGAGTCCATCCTCAATTGAAGGGACCGCCCGTTCCAGTATTACGTAAGAAGCATAGTCCAGGAAATAATCCTGATACATACCACTTAGTGAAATATTACCGTCTTCGGTAACGGCTACACTAGGAGCGACGAGTTTGTCTTTTTTGCGGGAACCTTTGTTTTTGCTCATTGATATTTATATAAAAGTCTAATCTAAATGGATTGACAAATATACAAAATTACCAGATAGATAAAAAACAAATTGTTTATTTTGTATGATTTTTCCAGGCAGATGGTGGCTTTTTTATGGATAGCGCACATCGCATTGAACATCTACAAACGATTTACTTTTTATTAAAAAATATATGAATTATGAAAAAGGAAATTTTTATTGCACTGAAAGACTTTAAAAAAGGACAGATTGCGGTTTACGGTACCCAACTTGCTAAAAAGCTGGACCAATATGCTTATCTGTATGGAGTTGTAAAAGTGCCAATCATCACACCACCCGTCGTAATTGATGGCAGTATTCTCCAGAATACGGTAGCCACCCAAATTGAACAGATCCACGATGAGGCGGAAAGAGATTTAGAAGCGCTGGTTTCCAGACTCAAGGAAATTCATCCAAACGTATACGCAGATGCTGGTACCGGTTTTAAAGAACCTGCGGTGATCGAGGAGACGGAGAAAAAAGATCCTTTCCTGATGGTTATTGAAGGTTCCAGTGATCTGACGACTATGCACGAGTGGTTTGGTACTTACGAAACCAGATTAGTTGAAAATACTACCGTTCCGGCACTGGTTGTTCCCGACGGGTATCCGTGGAAGCCAATCCGCAATATCTTGTATGTTATGGATAAAGAAAGTGAAAACATGGAAAATATGCGTTTTCTCGTGGAGCTTTCAAGATCATTTGGTGCCAGCATCATGGTAGTGACTATCACTAATGATCAACAGGAAGCCGCAGACAAGCGGGCGGAGGATACGGTCATAAACCTCTGCGATTCACTGAATTTTAAAGAACTTGTTTTTCATCAGGTATTTACCAAAAATATCAGTGAAGCAATCAAAAAATTAATGGAACATACCGATGCGGACTGGCTGGCCTTTGAACACAAAGACCGCTCATTTCTCGAACGGTTATTCAGTGATTACAATACCGAACATTTAATTTTGCAATCTAAAAAGCCCGTACTGGTTTTTTAAGTTTTTTCACCTGTCCATATCGTAATTTAGTCCTCCAAAGCGCTAACTTAGCTGTTTGCTACCGGTTTTAACTAAGCCCCCAATATGAAAATTAATCGATAGTAAATCCTTAGAAAAAGCAACGAAAGCACTGATGTTAGCAGGTTATGTTCATTCTTTCAAATTGACTGAACAAGGTCTGCAATGCCTTAAAACCGGAAAAGTTTATTCCTCCGGGGAAGTAAAAATCATACCTGGAAAAAAATAGGTAATTTACTGGGGTTATCCATTAGACTTTATTCCATAATGTTTTGTAGAGATACTAAATAGATATTTTTGGTCAGATTGAGGCTCTTTTTAGAGTGCATAGCCGCGCTATGGGCGATAAAAAAGCCGAAAAGATGGACAAAAAGATCATTTGGGAGCATACAAATTATTTTGGAATAAAGTCTATTACAGACTTTAAAAGAAAAAAGATCATCATGCGAATTAAATTCTATTTACTTACCACTTTACTGACACTCCTGTATTTCAGTGCCTGCCTGAATCACAATCCCAATATTAACCAGGAGGGAGAAGACGAACTTAAAACCCTCGAAATGACGACTCCGATCAACCGGGAGGAAATCGTCTACACCGATACGATGTACGTACCGATTTATTCGGATATTTATACGGATGCTTCCAACCTGAGAAATCTGCTCGCGGCTACGCTTAGTATTAGAAATACAAGTTTTACAGACTCTTTGTATATTTCTGTGATTGATTATTACAATACCGAGGGAGATCTGGTCCGCAATTATATTGACGGACCAATTAGTTTACCTCCGATGGCTTCGATCAATTACGTGGTGGAAAGAGAAGATGATACGGGTGGTTCGGGTGCCAATTTTATTGTTGCCTTGCAGGCAAAAAGTAAAAACATCAAACCGCTTATTCAGGCGATCATGATTGGCCAGAATGGCAACAAAGGATTCTCTTTTACCAGCGAAGCGTATTCTCTTAAAAATAACTAAACATCACTGAACATAGGTGGTTTTCGTTCGTTATACTTCTGAAAATCAACGACATACACATTTATGATTACTCCATAAAATTTGTATTGTCATTTATAGAACGCTAGCAGCTACCTACATTTTAGTACGCTGCTTTTAAAACCAAAACTTATGTTACGTTACGCAATTATTTTCTTTATCGTCGCCGTAGTGGCAGGAATTCTTGGATTTGGTGGTATCGCCGGAGGTGCCGCGTCCATTGCTCAAGTATTGTTTTATATCTTTTTGATTTTACTGGTCGTATCCGTAGTAAAACACCTAATCACCAAAACCGCCTAAAAGTACATACACTTAAAAGTAAAAGCCATCGATCTTAATTGATTGATGGCTTTTTTTTTGATAGCAAAAAAAAAGGAACTGAAAAACAGTTAGTCTTTCAGTTCCAGGATATTAATATGTTTTGGGGAATATAACTATCTTGTAAGTTCGGTTTTTGTCTTATGCTACCCTTAGCGAAGATACGTCGTAACGGCTGCTCACCATATCGGACAATTTTTTGCGGGCATAAAATATTCGGCTTTTTACCGTACCCATTGGAAGTTGCATTTTTTCGGCAATTTCGTTGTAGTGATACCCTTCGGTAAACATCTCAAAAGGAATTTTATACGTATCGCTCAGGTTATTGACCATACCCTTTAATTCTTTCAGAAGAATTATTTTTTCTCCGCTCATTTCTTTGCTGGTATTTCCCGGTAAGTAAGAAAGATCTTCAATTGGCTTAATTACTGCGTTTTTTGTTTTCGCCCGACGGTAATGATTGATGTAAGAATTATACATAATCGTCGTTATCCAGGCCTTAAAATTGGTTCCTTCCTTAAACCGGTCCCGGCTGGCAAAACTACGCATCAGTGTCTCTTGAATAAGATCCTTCGCATTTTCTTTGTTTCTGGTTAATTTCATAGCGAATCCATTCATTACTGATTCAATTTTCTTTATTTCGGCATTGAAATTTTCACTTGTCATGATCTGTCTATTTTTTGGTTAAAGTTAGAGGAGATTATTTTGTTAGGTTGACTGTACCGTTATGTGTGTCATTTGGCATCCCGCACCTTGTATTCCTCCCTGATTCTGGAGGCAGGCCTAAACGAAAGCCAACGCGCTGACACATTTGACAGGACAATCTTTTATTAGGTTTTGTACTTAAGCCGCGATTGGTCTCAGCAAACTGATGACCCGTGCCTCGAAGTTCTCGTGAATGAAAGAAGTATAGGATTTGGTCACCTCAAAGTGCATCCAATTCAAAAGATCAACTTCCTGTATAAACTGGTTTTCTACTGCTTCCGGCATATTTCCGGAACCGACCTGCGCGATCATCCGGCGTTGTAATTCGTCTGCGATTTCTATGAGTTTATGTTGACGTTGCAGAAATTTTTCAGCTTTTTTGCCAACCCTTGACCCCTCTTTTGCGTTCTTAATTATCATCAAACGGTATCGACTCTGCTCCATTTTTTTCTGGTAGTAAGACACGGTCTTAATAAGATTAGCCGTTTTCAAAAACAGATCCGTATTTTCGGATACCTTAGCTGTGCTGATCGGAGAATTGATGAAATTTGTCATAATTATTCGTTTTTACATTGGCAGCGGAAGATGATTATTCATAATAATATTTTTTATTTCCGCTCTATACTACTACCTGTATTCAAACCGCGTGCCAAGTTTACAACTAATTGAAAACCAGTTAATTACAATTAATTTAAAGAAAATAAATTCCTGATATTTCAGTAAAATGATTATATTTCAGAAAATAAGTTTACCTTTATGATCTGTTTTAAACTATAAATGAAAAAAGAAATTAATCATATCAGTGCGACCCTTGATTTACTGATCAAAACGGCCAGTATTTCCCCCAACGGGGTATTGTGGCTCAATCAGGATGGTCATATCCTGGCAGTTAACGAGGCACTGGCCACGCAGCTGGGTTACAGCTATCCAGAATTTGAACCCAAAACCATTTTTGAAATAACTCCTTCTACTTCTTTTCTATCCTGGAAAAAACGCTGGAAAAAACTGACCGATGAACATCGCCTGACGGTTGATACCGAACAGATGACCGCCGACGAATCTATCTATCCCATCACCATGCGGATGATGCTCCTCGAAGTAGAAGGAGAGACGGTCTGTATGGCGTTGATAGAGAATATGATGGAAACCAACCGGTTTAGGGACTTGCTGGAAATGACCGCACAGGTAGCCGGAGTGGGTGCGTACGAACTGGATTTGGTTCAAAATGAATTGATTATTACCGATGAATTTTTCCGGCTTATGGATATTCCTAAAAAAGAGAATATTACCATCGAAGAAACGAGACCTATTTTCAGAGGACGAATCGCGAAAGAAGATTTTCCACAATATCTAAAAAATTACGAACTGGCCGTCTCTAAAGGGAAGGCAAGCGAACAGGAACTGTCTTATCTTATTAATGGAAAATATGAGGTCTTTAATTTTAAAATTCTCCCGGTCCAGCTGGAAGGCCAAACCATAAAAATTCATGGGACCATCCAGAACGTAGCCAAGATTACGAAAAGGACGGATGAGATGTATTTTACAAAGTTCTGTCTCGATCACGCCCGCGATATGATTTTGTGGGTGGACGAAGCCGATCAGAAAATTTCTTACGTTAATAACAAACTTTGCAGCACCCTCGGATATAACAGTTCGGAATTAATCGGTCAACATTATTCTATCCTGGTAAATCAGGACGAGCGAACCGTCAGCTGGGATGACTTTGACGAACGGATTGTCGAAGAAGGAGAAATAGATATAGAAGTTAACTTTAAAACGAAAAAAGGAAAAGTTGTTCCCGTCCTGACCTCTACGGACCGCCTTGATTTCAGAGGTAAAAAGATCAACTGTACGTTTGCCAGAAATATTGCCAAAAAGAAAAAAAGAAACGAGCTTGTCACCATGGCCAAACACAGTCTCGATCAGTCGATTGATATGATTTGCTGGTTAAAAAAAGATGGTGGCTTTCGATACTTCAACGACGCCTTTTTAAAAAAATCCGGATATAGCGCCAAAGAACTGGAAACCATGACCATTCTTGATTTTTTCCCGGATATTACCATAGAAGATTTTACGGAAAGGTGGGATGACCTGAAGGCAAAAAAAACTATGAAAAGGCGAGAACAGGATTTAATTCTCAAGAAAGGAAACCGGATTACAACGGAAATCACTTTCAGCCTGGTAAGTGTTCAAGACAAAGAATACGCTTCTATCGTAGTGAGAGATATCACAGAACGAAAGCGAAAAGAGAGAGAACTCAAAGAATACCTCAAAGAAATAGAAACGCTGAAAACGAACGCAGAGGCAGAAAATATTATACTCAGAGAGGAAATAGAACTTGAGAGTGACTTCAGCAATATTATTACCCGCGATCCGGCTTACAAAAAAGTAATGCGCCAAATTGAACAGGTGGCCGATACGGATGCGACGGTACTCATCCTCGGGGAGACAGGAACGGGTAAAGAACTCCTGGCCAGGGCCGTACATCAGCTTAGCGACCGGGCAGATTATCCGATGGTCAAAGTAAACTGTGGCTCCCTGCCGGAAAACTTGATTGAGTCGGAATTTTTTGGCCACGAAAAAGGCGCTTTTACCGGCGCGCACCAGCAGAAAATCGGAAAATTTGAACGGGCCAACAAAGGCACTATATTTTTGGATGAAATCGGTGAACTTCCACTGGATTTGCAAACCCAATTACTCAGAGTCCTCCAAGAAGGAGAGATAGAAAGAGTGGGTGGAACTCAACTCATTCAGCTCGATGTGCGCGTGATTGCTGCGACCAACCGTAATCTGGAAGAACAGGTGGCCAGCGGAAAATTCCGGGAAGATTTGTACTACCGCTTAAATGTCTTTCCGGTTTTTAATATTCCGCTGAGAGAAAGAAGAGAAGATATAAAGGTGCTGGTCAAACATTTTGCGGACAAATACAGTAAAAAATTAAACAAGGAAATTACCGAGATTTCTCCGGCGGGATTAAAAAAATTGATGAGCTATAATTTTCCGGGAAACATAAGAGAACTGGAGAATATGATCGAACGGTCGGTCATTCTTTCAAAGGGAAAAGTGCTGACCATTGATCCTTCGTTCATCAAAACGGGCAGGTCCGCCTCTGCCAACAAAAAATTTAATACCATGGAAGAGATGCAGAAAGAACACATCATAGAGGCACTGCGCAGATGTAATGGTAAGGTAAGTGGTAACGACGGCGCGGCAACGCTTCTCGGAATGAATGATAAAACCTTGACTTCCAGAATGAAAAAACTAAGCATCGACAAAAGAGATTACCTCAAAAAATAGCGCGTGGAGGAAGCCTGAAACAGTCCTATCTTTTTTATGGAAATTTTACTATTTTTACGTTAGACTTTACTGTTCTTTAAACATTTCAATAAGAATTCCACTTAGAGCTTGTCTAAACTTCCATTAATTGGCTGCAATTGGCAAATTTTATTCTGAATTTCGTTAAAAAGCCTCGCCGATGCTAAGGCATCGCCTATGTTTTTTGCCTTATTCAAAACAAAATTTTCTCAATTTCGCACA
>CAKZUV010000123.1 GCA_937921555.1 uncultured Saprospiraceae bacterium | reverse complement strand
CCGATTTATGGCTGGCCCTTTTGATCCAATATTTCGTTAAAAAGCCTCGCCGATGCTATGGCATCGTCTACGTTTTTTGCCTCATCTTGAACCAAAATTCCCTTGCCAAAATGCGGAACTTATTATTCGACCATTACTTAACCATATTTCTGTAGCTTTATAGCCTCTAATAATTTCAAATTAGAAGAATAGAGGTAATTTTTTCATACTATGATAAAAACATAATAATGAGTAAGGTTTTTCTTATTCTAACCAGCTTCCTTTTAGGAATCTGGCTAGTAGGTGGTTCGTGGTGGTATGCTCACAAATTTGGCGTTCCGGTACAAACCATCGCCCATCCGAATGTTTTACCAGTTTTGAACGTAACGGACGGTGACTTTACGATCACTAGCCGATCCAATTTTCATTTCCGGCATTCCAGCGCCGAGGTAGTGGTTCCGTGGGAAACGGAAAAGAGCCTGAAATCGCTCGTCAACTATTTACATAAGCATCCCAACCGAAATATTGTTTTGACTGGAAATTACAGTCCCGACGAACGCAATGATACCCGGTATCTTGACCTTGGTTTTGCCCGGGCCGACGCTATCCGGAATCTGTTAATCAGCTATGGAACTCCAAAGGAGGATATTATCATTCAATCTATGGTCCGGGATGACCTTAAGTTTAATCAACGTTTACTTTTTGACGGATTAACTTTTAGTTTTGAAAAGAAAAAAGCAACGTTTAGCCTTATATCTTCGAAAAAAAAATCAGCCCGTCAAAATCAAAAGATAAAAAAAGTTCGTCCTCTTAATTTGTATTACGAAAATAATACAGATTTCGTGGAAGACTCACCTCAGTTAAAAGACTACCTGAGCAAATTGTACACCTATCTGGATACGTACCCAACATCAAAAGTACTCGTGACTGGACATACCGATAATGTGGGGACCAGTGCCCGAAACGAAGAATTATCTAAAATAAGAGCCATTAGTGTAAAGACATTAATGAAAAAATTTGGCATTTCCGGACAGCGAATAGAAGTTGATTATCAGGGCGACAAAAAACCGCTTGCTTCCAACACTTCGGACAAAGGACGCAGGAAAAACCGCCGGGTTGAAGTAAGAATAATCAACTGATTATCAAGAAAGTTTGATTTTATCTCACTTGATATTGGGATAATTTTATATTCTTTATATCTTTAGGGCAATATTGGGAATAAAATATTAATCTATTTTATGCTAACCAATAATCTACTGATACTTAAAGAAATATTACAATCATGCTTCAACTCGCTATCCCCGTGTTAGGACTGATGTCCGTCGCAGCTTTGCTTGGGTTTGTGATTGCCTGGACCTGGCGAAATTTGGCCATCCAAACATTACAGTCTGAATTGGTTCAAATAAAAAATGTGAACTATCAAATTGAAACCGAAAGACAGCATTTAGTAGAACATGCCAGCATTCTGCAATCGGAAAAAGAGCGTTTATTGCGATTTCAATCAGAACTGAACGACGAAAAAAAGAGCCTGATTGAACACCTGGATACGCTGAGTGCTGAAAAAATAAGATTGGAAAGCTTGCTCCGCGAAAATAAAAACAACGAGTCCAGCTTAATCAATCAGGAAAAACTGGACCAACTGGAAAAAGAATTAGCGATTCAACGAACAGAGATCAAGAACAAAGAGCATGAAATAGAGTTATACCACCAACAACCAGAAGTGGAAGAACTAAAAGAACGGTTCAAAAATAAATATGCGGAAAAGAAAAGAAAGTGGGAAGAAAAATATCGTAGCCTGCATTTTAAATTGCTGAAAGTAGCCAGAGAAAGAGACGAATTAAAATTGGGATTGACTACCGCCGGAACATTCGTTGATGTTTCTTCTGATGATAAAAAAGAAAAATCACTGGAGAAGATCAAAAGAAAATTCAACGAATGGCAGGATCGTTCTCCCGGAGTAAACGGAGCAATAAAAACCGGCTTTATTTCCTCCGATTACGGAGAAATAGAAAAAGATCTTAAAGATGACGCGGAGGAAGTAATTGACGATCTCAAAATAATAAGCGGCATTGATGCTGCCATTGAAGAAAAATTAAACGCGCTGGGAGTTTATCGCTACGAGCAAATTTCCAGACTGGAGGGTAAAGATATTCTCCTCATTAATAAAATATTAGACCTCAAATCTGACTATATTCTGAAAAATGAATGGGTCGCAGAGGCCAGGAAACTTAAGTAGAAGTAGTATCAGTAATTTTGGACACCCTGTATCATTCGTGATATAGGGTTTCTTTTTTGGTAGAAGCTGCTTTTACGTCGCATACTGCCTCAAAAACCATCCATTACTTATATCAATTCCTTATATTTGCAGCCAGAAAACGGACTTTAATATCTTCAATGGTCCGGTGACTTTTTACTACCATTAAATTAAATATATTAACAATGAATTACGATCTGATTGTCGTTGGAAGTGGCCCCGGTGGCTACGTTGCCGCTATTCGAGCCTCCCAATTAGGCCTTAAAACCGCTATCGTGGAACGCGAATCACTCGGCGGTATTTGCCTCAACTGGGGCTGTATTCCCACCAAAGCACTCATCAAAAGTGCGCAGGTTTTTAATTATATTAAACATGCCGAAGATTACGGAATCACCGTTAAAAACCCCAAGGCAGATTTTTCAAAAGTCATTGGCCGTAGCCGCGACGTTGCCAACGGAATGAGCAAGGGCGTTACCTTTTTGATGAAGAAAAATAAAATTGACGTCATCATGGGTACGGGTAAACTCGTACGGGGCAAAAAAGTGGAAGTAACCGCCGCCGACGGAAAAAAACAAACCCTCGAAGCTAAAAGTATTATCCTCGCTACGGGTGGCCGGGCACGACAATTGCCCAACCTGCCCATCGACGGAAAAAAGATAATCGGCTACCGCGAAGCCATGACACTACCCAAGCAGCCTAAGAGTATGGTGGTCGTGGGTGCCGGTGCCATCGGCGTTGAATTTGCTTACGTTTATAATTCCATGGGAACGGAAGTGACCGTGGTCGAATTTATGGAGCAAGGTCTCGTACCACGCGAAGACAAGGATATTTCCAAAGAACTGACCCGGACTTTTAAAAAGGAAGGCATCAACGTTCGCGCCAACACCAGCGTTGAAAAAGTAGATACCAAAGGTAAAGGTTGTACCGTAACGCTCAAGGATCGCAAGACCGGTAAAACCGAAGAATTAAAATGTGACGTCGTTCTCTCGGCCGTAGGTGTTGCTCCTAACACTGAAAACCTCGGACTGGAAACACTGGGAATCAAAACGGACCGTGGGATGGTTGAGGTAGATGAATTTTACCGGACCAACGTTGACGGCATCTATGCCATTGGGGACATTACCAAGGGTCAGGCCCTGGCTCACGTAGCGAGTGCGGAGGGCATTACCTGCGTAGAAAAAATTGCGGGACACCACCCGGAACCGATCGACTATAACAATGTTCCTGGTTGTACTTACTGCATTCCTGAAATTGCTTCCGTTGGGTACACCGAGGAAAGTGCCAAAGAGGCTGGATACGAGATTAAGGTGGGTAAATTTCCTTTCTCCGCTTCGGGTAAAGCAAGTGCTGCTGGTGCTAAAACAGGTTTTGTCAAGGTTATTTTTGATGCCAAATACGGAGAATTTCTCGGTGCACACATGATCGGTATGAACGTGACGGAGATGATCGCCGAGGTGGTCGCTGCCCGTAAACTGGAAACGACCGGACACGAAATCATTAAATCAATTCACCCGCACCCGACGATGAGTGAGGCGGTGATGGAGGCGGCTGCGGCTGCTTACGATGAGGTGATTCATTTGTAGGTCTTTGCTTGTTGAGTCGCTTTGCTTGTTGAATTGCTTCGCTTGTTGGATTGTTTAATCGATTCGACAGAAAGGATGATTTAATAAGTTTTTAAGAGATCAGAAAATAAAAACTCCCTTGAGCGTTTGATACGGTCGAGGGAGTTTTTTTTTAGAAATTTTCCTTTTTACTTTTCTTTTCTCTTCTTGTCGAACTACCGAGTATTTCTCGGTAGTTGACTCTTGTTCCAATTCTCCTGATTTATAGATGTTTTTAAGGTGCAATCCAATGGTATCTGAATCTTTATCAAATAGTTCAGACATTTGCTTTTGAGATAACCAGATCGTACTATCTGCAAGTTTAACTTGGAATTCAGATTTACCAGCAGGGAATGGAGATTTAATCGGCTCCGCTTCGTTCAACAACGGCTGAACTTCGGACTTCGTCACTACTTTCAGCCATTAGTGTTGGGTGTCGTGTTTTTTATTTTTTTAATACTGTTTCGTAAGAATATTTTCCTTCATTTGGATTGAAGAGAAGTTCATCTGAAAATTTCGATTTCATTCTTTTTATTAATCCGTCATCAAATAAATACCAGATGTTTCCATCTCTTCCTTTACTTGTTGCTTTAACAACTTCGTTTTCTAATATTTCAATTGTTAAGAATTCTTTATCAAGCAACATTTTATTCTTATGATTATTTGCACAATAGAAAATACCGTCTTTACTCAAGCTATTTGCAATTTTGTCAGTAAGGTCATCGACAATTTTTGGAGGAAAAAAGTGTAATAATTTTGATACTATTATTACGTCAAATTTTTCCTTTGGAAATTCGAAGTTCATGATATTTCCATCGACTTTCCCATATTGAAACTTGTATGCTTTACAGAAAGCTAAATATTCTTGTTTGAAGTGTTTTTTTAAATTTGCAACATTTAAAACCCTTGAATTTAAATCAAATGTTTTTCCATTCTGTGATTGGATAATTGAAGAATAATTATTTCTATAATGTAAATACGCAACGAAATTCCAATTTCTATTTTCTGCATTTAAATCTAATCCCAAAATTTCTTTAAACCCAAATTCGATAAATGGAAATAATTGATTTCCAGTATAACATCCAATTTCCAAAACACTATTTGTATTTTTGAAAAAAGGTTTAATTACATCAATTATTCCACTTCCTGACATTTTTCTTTTTTTTCATGACACCCAACAACAGCACCCCCACACCAAAAAACGCAAGAATCCCAATCGCTATAAAATATTATTTAATGGTGCTCGTTTATATTTACACTAAAAAAAATACACACAACCACTCCATTTAGAAAGTGATTGTGTGTATAAAATTCTTACATGAAACGGTCCTACAACCAATCCACCGCACCTGTTCCCAGGTTATAAAAAGCGGGAATAATTTTTACTTTTCCACTTTCTACGGCATCGCGGATGATCGAAGATCGGTTCTTCAATTCCTGTCCGGTCAGTTCTGCGTTCTTTTTGACAACATCGTTGACCGCAGCACCTTCTTCACTGGCAGCCAGTGCCGGAGTGATATGAGATAACAGGTGGTTGAGGTTATGACCGTTGTCTCCTCCTCCCATGGCAGCCGTTACAGCGCCACAGCTTTCGTGTCCGAGGACCACAATGACGGTGGTTCCCAGGTGAGCCACGGCGTATTCAATACTGGCGATGGAAGAATTATTGGCTACATTTCCAGCCACCCGAATCACGAATAATTCACCCAGACCGGCATCAAATGCCAGTTCAGGCACTACTCTACTGTCCGCACAACTTAAAATGATCGCATAAGGTTCTTGTCCTGACGTTAAATCATTACGACGGGAACTGTTCTGTAATTTGCCATCGAGTTTATCATTGACAAAATTTTTGTTGCCTGCTTCCAGCCGGCTGACTACTTCCTGAATATTCATAAATGGATAATTAATTGAAAAAATTAGTTTAGTGCATTAGTTTAAGTAATGGTCGAATAATAAGTTCCGCATTTTGGCAAGGGAATTTTGGTTCAAGATGAGGCAAAAAACGTAGACGATGCCATAGCATCGGCGAGGCTTTTTAACGAAATATTGGATCAAAAGGGCCAGCCATAAATCGG
>CAKZUV010000122.1 GCA_937921555.1 uncultured Saprospiraceae bacterium | reverse complement strand
ATTTATTCCAAAAATATCTGCCCAGGGAGCGAAAGCAGGATTAGTATTTGGATTGTTATTTTATATTGTTTTAAATCTGATTGTTCAGGTAGACCTGCATTTTGTTCATCTCTGGGGCATTGAGTTTGTGTTGAATATTTTGGTGATGTGGGTGGTGTCAACACGTTATCCGGTCACCGAACCGTTTATAATTCGGGACGTGGGAGCGGTGGCGATGGAACCGTGGCGGTTTACGCGGGTGATGAGTATTGGGTTGGTGGTGGTGACCGTTTTAATTTATGTGTTTTTTTGGATGGGATAGGAGGTTTTAGAATAATGAATATTCAGATAATCTTATTTCTATTTTTAGAATGATTGAGTATTAGTGCGTCGACTATTTCGTTATCTGGATTCCAGGTTTTGATTCTTTTTTTTTTAAAAAATCTTGAAAATAGTGTCCAAATCCTTATTTCTAAGTCTTAATGATGTTACGATATTGTAACGGTTTCAAAATTCATAATAATGGGCAATATTCTAGGTACAATTTTAAAAACGATTAATGAAGTTCAAAAGCAGAACAGAGCTAATCCTAACGAGCCAACGGCTGACAAAAATGTATTTGATTTATTAAAAAATAAAATCAATAATTTAGATCAGAAAACAAAGGAGAAAAGAATTGCTAAAGGAAAATCTCCGCATGGTATTCTCGACCTTATCAAAAAGGAAATACAAGGAACAAGAAGAGAAAACAAAAAAGATCCTAATGTCGAAACAGCACCTTCTTCGATTTTTGACAAATTACTTAAAAAGGTAGAAGAGCCAAAAAGAAGACAGGCAAGCTCCGGACTTAGAAAAATTGTGGAAGAATACAATCTTGATGTCAGTAATTTACCAAGGGAGGTGGTTGCACAGGTTCAGCAAGAGTATATCAAAGAGCGACAAAACTTTGACAAGAAGTTTGCACAGGCTTTACATGATTTAGCAAAGCGTTACTAAATACTAAAAATTGAAAAGAGGCTGTCTGATGATTTAGACAGCCTCTTTTTTGTTAGCTACACGGGGAGTGTGCACTATTTTGTAACCACTTGCTAACAATGACTTTTGAATTTAAATCGTAAACACAAAATTTTGGATAAGCCCTTTTGGACAAGCCCGGATTAGATATAAAACACTGCTTTATAAAATTCACCACTTATTATATTATAAATTTACCAGACGTACTCCGGAATAATCTGCCAGGATTTTAATGTCCTCTTGCGATTCGAAGTAAATTTGACAAACCTCTTAATACAACCTAATGCAACGCCGCCCGAATCTCTAATCCATCGATAATTTCTCCTTCTTTTTCTACCCACCAGGCCAGACGATCATACACCTGTTTTTCCGGAAAATATTCCAGCGCCATTTTTACAAAAATATGGCCATGCTTGGCCTCCGAGGCCCAGAGGATTTTATAAAAGCGGTGTAAGTCCGGCGTTTCCTGTGCTTCGGAAACCATCCGGAATCGTTCGGCCCCGCGCGTTTCCACTACGGACGCTACGAGCAGCCGATCCAGAAATCGTTCCTCGCGACCCGAGTGACAAAGTTTCAGTAATTCCTTCAGGTACGGATCCGCACCGATAGAGTGTACCATCGGAACATTGTGTGCGACCATCAATTCGTACACCTGCTGGAAGTGCTCCAGCTCTTCGATTCCCGTAGCAATCAAATCGGGGATAATGGCCGTCCGGTCCGGATATTTGGCCACAAAGCTCATCGCCATCGCGCTCGCTTTACGTTCACAATCGAGGTGATCCTGTAAAAAAGCCGGAAAATCATCCATTACTGCGGCAATCCATTCGGGCTTACTCGCCACTGCTAAATCAAGATTGAGTTTCATATTACCATTATTTTTGCCAAAGATAAACCATTCGCCAGTATTTGGGGGAATTGCAGCGGTGTTTTACCTGATTTTCCTTCTTTTTTTATACCTTGTAGGTGAATTTATTTTAACTCAATCCTGATTTATCACACAAGCCCTGTTTCGTATTCACCGGGAACTAAATCTATCAAAATGAAACTAAAACTATCACTAACTATTCTTTTCTTTTTAGGCAGTATTTTCAGCTTGCAAATTTTTGCTCAGTGTGGTACGGATAGTACCGCCATTACCATAAATATCCGAACCGACCAGTACTTCAATGAAACCTTTTGGGAATTGACGGGGCTGACCGAAACGTATGGTGCTATTGAGGTGGGAGACCTGAACGAGCAGGATTCTTTGTACTCCTGGAGTTTTTGTGTACCCAGCGATGATTGTGTGTCTTTTACAATTTATGACAGTTTTGGAGATGGTATTTTTTCGCCGGGATTTTATAGTGTAGACGTCGATGGAGCAGAAGTAGCCTTTGGAGCGGTCTTTGGCAGCTCGGAATCGACCACGCTTGTCTGTGCGCCCGGTCAGAATTGTGACGTCGGAATATTAGCGGAACTTGATAATATTTACACCGCAGCAACCAACAATACTTACTACGAATTTACGGCGGATACTACCGGAAATTTTTTAATAACTACTTGTGGTCTCAATGATTGTGATACCAAAATCTGGATTTACGGAGAATGTCCGGCGACCTTACCACCGGACGATAACGAAGGAACTATTTATTATGATGACAACGAGGGAGGATGTGGTTTACAGGCGCAGGTAAATGCCCTGGTGACTGCCGGAACGACTTTTTATATCAGAGTAGGAAGTGCGGAAAATACTTGTACGGGAGACATCAGTTGGCAGATTACTTACGAAGGGCCGGTGACGGGATGTACCGATCCGACGAGTTGCAATTATAACGCAGTTGCGACCCTGGACGACGGTTCTTGTTTACCACAGGGAGACCCGGGTTGTCCCGAAGGACCGGATTTGGAAATTCAGGAAGATGTTATCCGGAACTCTCTTTTCCTCGATCAGGAATTTGCCTCGGAAGACAATTGTTATATTAACGAAGGTTGTTTGCAGGGATACGGAATGCGGGATATTATCCGCTTTACCACTCACTTCAAAAACATCGGCGAATTTGATTATTATATTGGTCAGGAAACACCGGATAATGATCAGTTTAGTTTTGATAATTGTCATGGACATTACCACTACGAAAGTTACGCGGAATATCTTTTAGTGGATTCCTTTAGTAATATAATTCCGATTGGTCACAAAGCAGGATTTTGTGTGATTGATCTGGAATGCAGTGGAGGTGGAACCGCCAAATATGGTTGTGGAAATATGGGGATTACCGCTGGTTGTGGAGACATCTATAGTTCCGGCCTGGATTGTCAATGGATTGATGTGACGGATGTAGCTGATGGTGCCTATACGATTGTGGTACGGGTCAACTGGCTGAATCAGGCGGATTTTAACGGACAAACCGAAAAGCGAACCGATAATAACTGGGCGACGGCCTGTATTGTCCTGGATCGTTCGTCGGGTCTTTTACAGATGGAAGTAGAAACGGAATGTGCGCCGTACACCGATTGTGCGGGCGTACCTTTTGGATTGGCAACGGTGGATTGTGAGGGCAACTGCGGGGGAACCGCTCTGCGGGGAGATTTGGACAACAACGAAGCACAGGAACTGAACGATGCGGAAACGTACGTGGCCGATATTCTGGGACACGATATCACGGCTACTCCCTGTAATGATCTCAATGGCGACGGACGGATCTCGGTTTACGATGCGGCCCTGATCAACGACTGCGTTAATTACGCCGATGGTCACATACACACGGGTGGGGTCGCGCACGAGCACTGTGATTTTCCGACGGGTGTACTCAATCCGAATGACACGGTAACACTCAGCATTATTGGTCATAATTCCGACGAGAATTATATAGATGTCGGGATGGTCAATGTGACGAGTAAAGTAGTTGGTTACGAATTTTCCATTAGTGGTGTGATGATGACGCAAGTAGAAAGTCTGACCGATGCCACAACCGAACCATTTACCGTTCAGGGCAATTTTAGTGGAGAAATAATTGGTCTTTCTTATCCCGATTCTTCGTTGCAGAAAACGCTGGAACCACAGCCACTTTGCCGGATATATTATTCGACGATCACGGACACCGAAATTTGTATTTCTGAAATAAGAGATATTGTGAATAGTGATTACGAACAAACCGTTCCCGTCATTGGCGGTGAATGTCTCTTGTTGACCAGCACCAAAGAATTTACCAACGATTTGGAAATTCGGGTACAACCTAATCCATTTTCCACTGAAACAAATCTGGTCATTCAATACCCCGATAATATTGAATTTGATCTGAATATTTTAGATGTCAACGGTCGGGTAGTGCAGACGTACGGAAAGGTTCGTCCGGGGACCGTAACCATTGAGCGTGGTGATTTAGCGGCGGGGATTTACTTTTTTGAATTGACGAATGGAGCGGTGAGAAAGGTAGGGAGGTTGAGTATTTTTTAGAGGTGATAGCGGAATAAGTTTTTTTTAAAATTGGTGAAATGAATTTACAAAAGGGAAAATATATTAATCCTTTAACTGATTTTGGTTTTAAGAAATTATTTGGAACAGAACCGAATAAACACTTATTAATTGATTTTGTTTTTGATGATCATAAGAATGAAGCGGAACTTCTGCATATTGTTGAACTAAAAAATCAACGTTGTGAAGTATTTTATGATAAACTAAAGTTTGTTTACATCGAACTACCGAAGTTTAAGAAAAAAGAATCAGAACTGGAAACGCATTTTGATAAATGGATGTACGTCTTTACACACTTATCTCAGCTGAATAATCGCCCAAAGAAACTAAAGGAAAGGGTTTTTACCACTTTATTTAAAGCGGCAGAAATTGCTAAATTTTCGGCCGATGAAAGAGAAGCATACGAAGAAAGTTTAAAATATTACCGGGACCTTAAAAATGTGGTGGATACCAGCAGAGAAGAAGGTAGAGAAGAAGGCCGGGAAGAAGGCCGGGAAGAAAGAAACCGTGAAATTGCCAAACAACTAAAAAACAATGGAGTCTCGATTAAAGTAATTATGCAGTCTACCGGACTTTCAAAAAAAGAAATTGAAAAATTATAATAATGGATTGGCAAAATCTCTGTCAATCTGTTTTTAATTGAATGAGACGCTGGCTCCTTTTAAATATCTTTCTTCCAAAACTATCCCTTCCCCTTCCTGTTCATCTCCCGTACCGCCTCCTCAATCCCCTTCGGACTCAACGGAAACATCTCAATCACTTCTTTGATGACATTAATCGTAAAAGTATGAGGCCAGTATTTTTTAGGCTCCGGATTCAGCCACGCAATTTTAGGAAAATGATCGCGCATAGACCGGTAGGTATTCAGACTGGTCCGGTTTAGTTCGTACGCAGCCATCGAGGCATCACCGATAAAAAAGACCCGGTAGTTTGGGTCTTTGGTAAGCATACGATCGATCGGAACGACCTTCCGCCGGTTAGCATCGCTAAAGACAATATCGTAAATAGTATTGTGAAAATAATACGTTTCCAGATCGTGGGCAAACCGCACTTTCATTTTTTTAAATAAAGTCTGAACTGTTTTTATATAAGGATCCATCGAATAACCACCGTTGTCGATAAACAGCAAAACCTGTAATTTTTCGTCCGTAATATTTTTTAATTCCGGAATAAACAAGCCACCTCGTTTGAGTCCCCGATTAATAGTGGTTGGAATATCCAGTACGTCCTGTGCCGTCTCTTCCACGATTCCTTTTAGTGATGCAAGTGCCGCATCCACATTGTTATCATTCAGAATCGCGTCCCGGTCCACTGGAAAAAATTTACGGTCGTTCATCACTTTCCGTGCCATTTTTCCTCCACCCGTGCCACCAACCCGAATCCCGTCTTTCGCTGCACCGCCATGTCCGTACGGAGAGATTCCTCCCGTCCCAATCCAGTGGCTACCGCCGGAATGTTTAGACCGTTGTTCTTTCATGACCTGTTCCATTCGCTCCAGGAGTTCTTCCAGTGTCAGGTCCGAATAATCTGCCATTTTATCCAGTGGACGCTGCGTTGCGTCGCCGGAAATATCGTCGCCATCCTCATCTTCCAGGTCACCACGATCTTTATCCCAAATCTCTCTGCCATCAATAATTTCTTTTATATCATAACTGGTAAGATGGACTTCATCCAAAAATTTATTGATCAAGTCTTCCGTTTCCAGATCATCTCCGAAGCGATCCAGATTGTCTTCCTTCCACTTTCGAAAAGTCTCCGAGCGTAAAATCGCGTCGCTCAGCGAATCCCCGTTCTGAATATCAATATTTAAAAAGTAATCGTAGTAAGCACGCGTAAACGGTCCCATCATTTTCGGATCCTTGACCACAATGCCCCGCAACACAATATAAATATCTCCCAGCGTTTTTACTAATCCCTTTTCCATCGACCGCTGCAATAGCAGCAAGGCTCGTACATCCACCGGGAGTCCGAAGTTGCGAAATCGTTCTGGTAAGGTTGGAAACATTTTTTTTTATTTGTTGATTTGTTGATTTGTTGAATCGTTTAATCTGCCTTCCTGCGTCGGGGTCGGGTTGTTTATTAGTTGAATTGTTTGGCTTGGTCTAAAAGCTAAAAAACAAAAATATTGAAACGTATTTGATAAAATTAACTACTTATTTTTTTCGCGATAAATAATATTCCTGCCCGTCTGACGTCCGGTAGATTATAGCATTTCCCAGAGCGAGTCCGGTACGAATGCTGCGTTTTTTTGTTATTCCAAATCAAGTTCGGGACCCATTCCTGCGCGAAAACCACTTTTCAGAGCAGGCTAAACAAATAAACAAATAAACGATTAAACAAGTGAAAAAGTGAAAAAATAAAACATCCCAAACAGCGAAGCACATCAACCCCCTAATTCACTCCCGAACGATTCTTAAAATCATCCGGATTATTTAAAATCATTCGTTGGATTTTTTCCAGGTCCGTTTGTGTTTTTATCAAGGTACCGATTCCTTCGAGGGCCTGAATTTTCTCTACCGCTTCTTTGCTTGAAAATTGCTTTACATATTTCAGCCAGTTCAATAATTCCCGGGTCGTTGGTGCCCGTTCCAGACCAATTCTGCGCAGGTGATAAAAAACATCCAGCGCGGTATTTACAATAGAATTATCTACTTTCGGAAAATGCTTATGCACAATTTCGCGCATCATGTCCGCATCCGGAAAATTGATATAATGATAAATACAGCGTCCTTTAAATGCCGTTGGCAGTTCCTGTTCCCGATTGGAAGTAATCACAATTGCGGGCATCTCTTCTTCCGAGATTTCGATGACCTCCCCCGACTCCGGCATCACAAAGCGGCGATGACTTAGTGCGTATAACAAATCGTTTGGAAATTCTCTGGGAGCCTTGTCGATTTCATCTATTAATAAAACGGAGTGGGGCGTACTGTAAGCCATGGCTGCCGGACCTTTTACGACGTAGTCCGCCAGGGATTCCGGATCACGTCCGCCCGTGGAAAGCGTTGACTTCAACCCCTTCTCACTTCGCTGCGCGTTCAAAATCTCAATCTGTGAATCCCGTAAATATTTGACATGATCAAACCGCGCCACAAATTGCTCTACGTTACTTTTTGATCCCGTCGGATAAACAAACAGCTCCAGGTTCTGATCCGCCGCGTACTGTAACGGCAACTCCGTCTTTCCGGTTCCCGGCTCTCCTTCAATCAACAAAGGCATTCCCAACGTTCGCGCAATATGAAACGACTGCGCCAATTCCCGGTCACACAAGTATTGCGCCGATCCATCCCAAAATTTTTTATCTGCCATTTTTGTTTAATTATTGATTTGTTTAACCTGCCTTTCTGCTTCAGCGAATAAGTCCGTTTATTTATTTTCATTAAAAAGAAACACGTCAAAAGAACATTCTACATTATCTCACCCGATTGCGGGCATTATTCATTAAAAATCAATTACCCCTTCTTCAACAACTCCTTCACCACCTCCGGATTCAACAATGTACTTACATCTCCCAGATTCTTTGTATCCCCTGATGCAATTTTACGCAAAATTCTCCGCATAATTTTTCCGCTCCGGGTTTTCGGTAAAGCAGAAACAACACGAATCTGATCTGGTTTAGCAATAGGACCAATTTCCCTGGTGACGACATCCCGGATTTCTTTGACAAAAGCAGTTTCGTTGGTTACTTTTTTATTAGGAATAATGTAAGCATAAATACCCTGGCCTTTAATATCGTGCGGATAACCCACCACGGCGGATTCGACGACATTATCGTGTTCGTTCACCGCATTTTCTACCTCAGCCGTACCCATCCGGTGTCCCGAGACGTTGATTACATCATCCACTCGTCCGATAATCCGGTACATTCCTTTTTTGTCACGGCGGGCACCATCTCCGGTAAAATACATATTATCAAAAGCAGAAAAATAAACTTGCCGGCACCGTTTGTGATCGCCGTACGTTGTCCGGATCATAGACGGCCACGGATACTTGATACAAAGCAATCCTTCCTTGTTATTTCCTTTAATTTCTTTTCCTTCTGCGGTCATCAGACAAGGCTGAATACCCGGCAGAGGATACCCCGCGAAGGTCGCTTTCTGAGGCGAAAGATTTCCCAGACCGGAGATCATAATTCCTCCGGTTTCAGTTTGCCACCAGGTATCTACGATTGGCAATTTATTTTTTCCAATTTTATCTTTATACCAGTTCCAGGCCTCCTCGTTGATCGGTTCGCCCACGGTACCGAGTACTTTTAATTTACTCAAATCATAATGCGAAGGCCAGTGATCCCCCATCGCCATCAAGGCCCGGATGGCCGTGGGAGCCGTATAGAATTGATTCACTTTATGCTTTTCGCAAATGTGCCAGAACCGTCCCGCGTCGGGATAAGTGGGAACGCCTTCGGACATTACCGTTGTGGCACCAGAGAGCAACGGCCCGTAAATAATATACGAGTGTCCCGTGATCCAGCCAATATCAGCGGTACACCAGTAAACGTCTCCTTTTTCGTATTGAAAAACATTTTGAAAAGAAAATGCCGTGTAAACCATATAGCCACCACAAGTATGTACCACCCCTTTTGGCTTTCCGGTAGAACCGGATGTGTACAAAATAAACAGCGGATCTTCCGCGTCCATCTGTGTCGCCCGGCAGGATTTGGATTGGCCTTCAATGGCTTTATGCCAGTAAATATCCCGGTTCTTTTTCATGGCCACTTTCTCTCCCGTGTTCTGGTGTACTATCACGGTTTCGATACTGTCACACTTCATCTTCAGGGCTTCATCTACTACTTTTTTGACCGGAATGTTCTTGCTGCCGCGCGCATTATAATCGGAGCAAATCACCATTTTACAAGTTGCATCTTTGATCCGGTCGGCCAGCGCCGTTGCGGAAAAACCCGCAAAAACGACCGAATGAATCGCACCAATTCTGGCGCAGGCCAGTACCCCGATGGTTAGTTCCGGAACCATGGGCATGTAAAAACAAACCCGGTCTCCTTTTTTAATGCCGTTGGCTTTAAGCATATTGGCTGCCTGGCAGACCGCTTTGTGCAGTTCTTTGTAAGTGTAGGTAACGAAGGGGCGACTCGGGTCGTTGGGTTCCCAGATGAGCGCGGTTTGATCGCCTTGTGTTTTGAGATGACGGTCGAGGCAGTTTTCGGTGATGTTGAGTTTTCCACCTACAAACCACTTGACGGCGGGTGTCCGGAAATCATTTTCCAATACTTTCCTCCAGTGTTTTCGCCAGGTAAAAGTTTTCGCTTGTCCGGCCCAGAATTTTTCCGGATTTTTTACGCTGTCGGCGTATATTTTTTTATAGTGCTTAAAGTCTTTAATTTTTAAAGTCATCTTAATAAGGTGTTTAGTGATTAGGAATGGCGATTAAATAAATTGAGTAGGAATGCAAATCGTTTAACTTATTTATTTGCCATTCCTTAGGCAGTCTTTACGATCAAATATCTTTAGTAATATTTGGTCGGGTGGATAAAAATAATGCTTTCTTTGGGTTTTTCAAAAAAAGAAAAATGAAGAAAAAATTGTTTATTATTTTGATAGTTTAGTCAAAAATCTTTAATTTCATATTTTCCCAATTACCTTTCTTTTTAATTTAGACCCCTTTTGAAGTCCAAATTATTCTGGTGTGCCGAGCAATTAACGCAGAGTTAAGTTAGTGTTCTGTACACTAAAGCTTGTATTATTATCAACTCTAATTCTAAACCTTACAATTTTAGCTCTATGAAAAGATTTTTACTCTTTATCTTCACTTTTACTATTTCTTTTAATTATTTATTGGGACAAAACTTTACGGAAGTTGCTGGTCTGAGCGGCATGAACTTTTCTTATGGTACCGCTGACTTCGAAGGAGGAGGAGGTATTAGTTTTGCAGATTTTAATCAGGATGGCTTTGACGATTTGACATTCTGTACTGAATTGGGGAGTGATATACGTTATTTTCAAAATGATGGTGCCGGAGGATTTACCGAAATTTTTCCTTCGATTCCCGAAAATTTGGCAGAAACCAAACAGGTCTTGTGGGTTGATTATGATAATGATGGCGACAAAGATTTATTTGCGACCGCTTATCTGGATATTAACCGGCTTTATCAAAACAATGGTTCGTTTGTCTTTACGGATGTTACGGCTCAAAGCGGATTGCCCGTAGCGGACGAATACAAAGAACACGGTACGTACGGGGCTAGTTTTGGAGACTACAATAATGATGGTTGGCTGGATCTTTATATTTCAAATTACGGTGATGGCATTACTTTGCAACCGGAAGCAAATCATTTTTATAGAAATGTTAATGGAATGTTTGAGGATGTCACTGCTGCTACGGGTACTGACGGAGGTATCAGACAAAGTTTTTGCAGTATCTTTCTTGATTATGATAATGACCTTCTACCGGATATGTATGTAGCAAACGACCGGGTTGAGTTTGCTAATTTTCTTTATAGAAATACAGGTTCAGACTATACGGACGTCAGCAGTGCTTCCGGAGCTGGAATAACCATCTGGGCAATGAATACCGGAGCTGGTGACTTTGATGGAGACGGAGATCTGGATATTTATGTGACAAATGTGGGAAGTGGAAATTTTTCCAGCATGTTGGTTAATAATGGAGGAACGTTTACCGATGAGGCCATGGCCCGGGGCGTAGCTTATGGTCCCCGGATAGGTTGGGGAGGTAACTTTTTTGATTATGATAATGATTCGGACCTGGACTTATACGTTTGTGGTCTTAGTACCACCCTTCCTAACGGATTTTATGTAAATCAGGGGGATGGAAATTTTAGCGAACCACTCTTGACTTCAGGAGGTCTGGGAGGTATTGATGTGGTGAATAGTTATGTAAACGCTATCGGTGATATCAATAATGACGGAAACCTTGATATTGCAGTTAGTAACAATAGTATCGTAAATGTCAGAGTGTGGGAAAATCAGGAGACTTCGGTTAATAATTGGTTGAAAGTTCATCTGGAGGGGGAAACCAGTAACCGGGACGGCATAAACTGTTGGATCGAAGCATACGCAGACGGGAAAAAATGGGTCCGTTATACGCACACTTCAATGGCTTATCTGGCGCAAAATTCCTACTATCATCACTTCGGAGTAGATAAAAATATAACACTGGACTCCTTGATTGTTCGATGGCCTGCCGGAACGGTTGATAAACTTGAAAATGTAAGTGCTAATCAATTAATTAACCTTAAAGAGGGAAGTACTATCACTGCGCTTCCAGTGGAATTGCAGGCCTTTCAGGCTAAACCCGTCGGGAATGATTATATCGCACTGAACTGGGAAGTAGAAAATGAAAAAGATTTTGCCGGATACGAAATACAACGCAGCATAGACGGAAGAAATTTTCAGGCGATTGGATGGCAGCAGGGATCGGGCGCAGAGACTTTGACCAGTTATAATTTTAAGGATCGGGAAGTCAGAAAGGGTATTGATTATTTTTATCGTTTAAAAATGACAGACCTCGATGGTAGTTTTGAATTTTCTAAAGTAGTCAAAGCTCATTTAAATCTGAAGGATGGATTTGAATTAGGAACCATTCATCCCAATCCGACCAAAAACAGCAATGTTAGTTTAAATGTAAATACCAGTCTGGCCGAAAACATTTTTATTCAAGTCTATAATCAAACGGGGAATTTAATCCTGAACCAAGAGACAAATATAAATGCCGGAGAAAATAATATCTCACTAACTACCGAAAACTGGACTGCGGGTATTTATCTCGTAAAAGTCAGTAACGGAACTAAAGAAGTGACTCGAAAATTAATTGTTCATTAGAGATTAGACATTTTTCTAAAATTTTTCAATAAAAAAACGGGAAGCTCCTGATTCAGGTGGCTTCCCGTTTCTTTGTTTAAAAACCCCAGCGCACTCCCAAATACCCCATCTGTCCCGTAATCGGCGCGTACACATGGGTGGCATCAAAGTGAGGACCGAACGGTTCCTCAGCACCTAAGATCGGCGTATCCTGACGATAACCAGTCAGGTTTTCTACCCCCACATAAATTTCCAGTCCACCGGGAAAATTATGGGTCACCTGAAAATTAGCCAGCGCGTAAGGATTTGCAAATCCTCTCTTTTGCGCTTCCGTCTGAAATGGATTCTGCGACAGATCTACAAAATACTGGCGTCCCACAAATTGACTGCTCAGATTAAATTCCCATTTTTCATCGGGGGTTTTATAATCCAACGTAATCAAGCCCCGGTGCCGGGCTACCAGTGGTTGTTGCCGGGTAGATTCTTCCAGAAAACTGATTTGCACATCATTGTATTTATAACCAATTTTTGCTTCCAGTCCTTTGACGGGTTCATAAGATAAAACTCCTAACAAACTGCTCGCACGGGACCGGCCCTGTAAGTTATAGAATTGTACGCTGCGATAATCAGAATTCATATCCAGGATAATCTGATTGGTGAAATTTGTATGATAAGCATCCAGGGCAATACTTCCCCGTCGTCCGGCCAGTTCAAAATTCTGTGTGAAGTTGATTCCGAAATTCCACGCGGACTCAATGTCCAGATCGTCTGCGATCACGATCTCCCGGTTGGTGGCCAGCACCTGCGTATTTTCGGCGATTACATTAGCCGTCCGGTAACCACGACCCGCCGATAAACGAATCACCTGATCGTCCGAAAAATTATATTTTAAATTTCCCCGAGGCGTAAATAACCAGCCAAACAGATTATGATGATCCATTCTGGCGCCCAGTACAAAACCAATTTTATCCGCAAATCCGTTCGCTGCTTCCGTAGCCGTAGGCGCGTAAGTATATTCTGTGAAAACTCCCGCCACTTCTTCCCGGCGACCAATAAAGCGGTCATCCAGAAATTCGTCGTAATCGTCTAACGCAAAACTGATACCCGCATCTAATTTATGTCCCAGACCATTAAAACCGTTAGAAATCAATCCACTGAAGTATCCACTTCGTTGGGTTCCCCGGTGCGTTCGCAGGCCATAGCGGGCATCCAGTTTGTGAAATTTTAAATCGGTAATCAGTCCAACGGTAAGATTGGGATTTTCAAAACCCAGATATCCGAGCTTCCCAAATAAGTCTACGCGGTCATTGTCCTGGTTGATGATGTAAGGCAATGCACCAGCCCGGTCGGGAATCTGCCCGGCGGTATGACGGTCACGAAGTGCGTGTACATTGAGTTGAAAACGCAATACATTTCCACGGTAAAAGGTTCGCCAGATTCCGTCGTACATCGTTTTTTGTGGTGTATCATAAAAGGTATCGTTGTTTTGATCCATTTGATTATTCCGGGTGCTGGCGTGGAGTAGCAGACCGGAACTCCATTTATCGTTCAGCTGCCGGTTGAGGTGAATATTCAGTTCGCCCCGTCCGAAGGTAGAACCGTAGGCATTGATAAATAATTGTTTGTCGAGCCACGGTTTGACCAGCTCTGTATTGATCTGACCGGTGATGGCGTAATAACCATTTTGTACCGTTCCGGTACCTTTTGAAATCTGAATACTTTCCAGCCATGTACCCGGAATATATTCCATCACAAAGGCCGATCCCAGTCCGGTCATCAAAGGTCTTTTCTCCATTAGCAGTTGCGTGTAAGCACCCCGCAATCCGAGCATTCTGATCTCTCGGGCACCCGTAACCGCATCGCTGTACGCCACGTCTACCGCCGCGTTGGTCGAAAAACTTTCCGCCAGATTACAACAGGGGGCCTTCCGGAATTCTCCCGAGCCGATCGTTTCGACGTTGAGGGTTGACAAGGTAGAAACGTAATTATCCCGGCGTTCGGCGGCCACTTCCACGGCCATCAGATCCGTAACGCCTTCGATCATAATGGCAATGTCGGCTTCTTCCGGCAGCACTTCTACGTAGGCTGATTCGTAGCCCACGTAGTCAATACGCAGCAGGGCCGTGGTATCAGGCCGTGGCAGTGAAAAAGTACCGTCTTCGTTAACGATAGTTCCGATACTCGTTTCATCCCAGATCACGGTGGCTCCGAAGAGGAAAGTTCCTTCTTCGTTCGTTACCGTACCCGTGAGTATCTGCGCGGATAGCTGACTTCCGGCGAGCAGCAAAAAACAGTAAATTAGTACTTTCCGCATAAATGCTTTTTTAAGATAATAACCCGGCAATTTTTTATCGGATCATCATTTTTATTAATTTTTTTGAATCATGAAGTTTTTCACAGTCCACTATCCTTCTACGTTAATTAACGTTCGGTAATCATCAAAAGGTGCATCTTTTTCGTACATTTCCAGCAATTCCATTAAAACTTCCCCGTATTCTTCTGCGAGTTCTCCGGCGGTCTGTTTGGTACGTACTTCTACCAGTCCGTCGGCCAGTTGTTGCAGGCGCCATTGGTAGGTACGCGTCATTTTTTCCCAGATGCGCTGGTTGACTTCCCGGAAATCCTGGTCGGGAGAGACCGGAATAGCCTGTTTGAATGCCTGATTGTTCCGGCTGATCATTTTTCCATTTTCCAGAATAAAATAAGCGGTGTGTGCCCATTCTGCGTCTTCGCTCAGCATCTTGCTGTACATGACCAATTGTAAATCTTCCTCACTTTTGATCAGGTTGGAACGCCAGTTGGCTCCCCGCCATTTCAGGTCAATCACGGCAATTTCGCCCTTTCGTTCCAGCACCAAATCGGCCTTTCCCTTAATGGGGAGATCCGCAAATTTCCCGCCAAGTCCGATCTCCGTTCCACGTACACTCCAGCCGTTCTGCTGAATCATTTCCACCAGACTCCAGGCGGCGTATTTTACTTTGTTTAAAAAAGAAATTTTCTCGGGTTCTCTTCCATACATCAGCAGGACTGATCCTTCCTCCCGCAGTAAATCCGGCGCTTTCTCATCAATCCATTCCGCGACGGTGGCCCGGTCCATTTTTGTAATATCTTCGGTAAATAATAATTCAAAAAACCGATGGCTCAGATTTCCCATCAGCGTAACGTCCTTTACGATACTCAATATACTGGATGCTTGTAAACGGGCTTTGTGGCGGAAGACCCACTGGTACGGGTAATAAAAAAGATCATTTAAACTGGTAAAGGATTCCTTTTCGTTCTGATCGGCGAGACCGGGGTGGTCTATATTTAAAAATAACTTTGGTCGTGATAATTTTCGGTGCGCAATTTTTTCCCTGACGGGCAATTTAAATTTTTCCGTGAAAACGGCCGGAATAACCTGCTCGTCGATATCCAGGGTAATGTCCGAGAGGGTAGTGGTGTAAGCTTTCAGCTCGTCAAAAAGTGGATGGGTGTGCACCGCAGAGCCTTTTACTTTTTCCGGAATACAGAGAATAAGTTGCTTACCCGTATGGACGATGGGCCGGTTTCGCTGCCAGAGAAGTAATTTATTTTCTTTTTCGGGCGTAGAAAGTGTTATGTTTTTATTATTAAAAAATGTCAGCTCGGAAGGATACCACCGGGAGAAAAAATGATCGGGTTCATTCTGAATAAAATTCCACCATAATAACCGGTCGACCGAACCAATCACCGAGGCCGGCTGGTACGTATATGGCAGGTGACCAATGGCCTTTTCTTCGAAAGTAATCGGCGCGGGTTCGTAGATGGTCCGGACAATCCGTTCGAGTTGCAGCGGCGTCAGAAAATCCATTGTGGGGGGCAGGGTAAACAACAGGTCTACAATTCTGCGTGCCTGCTCCGATAATACGATCAGGGAAGTATTTTGCTCGTCGGTATCCGAAAATTCCTGCCGTGCCCAGTCGGCGATATAATCGTAAATTTCGATGACCTCCGTTTTTGGAACGGATTTGCTGGCACTATATCTCTTTCGGTTAAACCAAAAATTATACTGCTCCCGGACTCCGGCTACGTTGATGCTGGCATCATCCTGGGCGCGTTCCGCCAATTCTTCAAAAAAATGTTCCTGCATAGCGTACCAGCTATCGCTCCGCAAGCCAGGAGTGGCGGCCATTTGCCGGGCAATCCGGACGGCGAGATCGTCCGAAAGTGGTTTGACCGACAAGGTAACAAACTCCATTATTTTGTACGGATCTATCGGATTCCAGAGAAAGGTCGGGATTAGTTTCAGAATTTGTAAACTGGGACGGGCAGAAGAAGCGGAGAGCATTCCCAGACTTGGCAGACCTTCCTGACCCAGCGATAAGTCGAGGGTTCGGTTTTTTTCGGGAATCAGGCAGGCAGGTTGAAATTCCGGGTTTTTTGCAATCAGTTTTGCGACCCAGGCGGCCAGTTCGGTATCTCGTTTTGACTGAATAATCAGTAGAGAACCATCTCCTTTGGGTTTAAATTTTTCAGCCCCGGAGGTACGAATTGATTTTTTCAAATGTCCCAGATCCGTATCTTTATCCGTTTTTATTTCCTTTTCAGAGGTAGCTTTAACGGGTAAATTCTTAATGAGGAATCCGATTTTTTCCAGTTTGTCAAGGAGTCTTTTAAATTGCGGAGGCAGGAGTTCTCTGGGTTCGTTGAGGTGGATGACCGGATAGTCGGGCAGGAGCCAGTCTAATCGTTTTTCGACCATTCGGAAGCGATCCGAAAATCCCGGGTCGAGCGTAATGGAATGTGCGGATCCCTTTAAGATTTCTTCGACGGTAGCGAGTCCGAGGAGCCGGGCGGGCATATCTTTTTCGGGAGAAAAATCCCATCCGGCGAGGACCAGTTCGTCCCTTAATTCGAGCAGGGCCGTAGCGGTGGCAAAGGGATCGGCGGTGAAAGATCGTTGGAAACAACTGGCGGCATCTGTTTCGATACAAAGCTTGAGTGCCTGTCTGTATTGTTCGGTCCGTAGGTGGTCATTATTGCCCGGATGGCCAGTCAGACCCAGTCTCCTTTCCAGAAACCGGAGGAAATCGGCAGGTCCGAGCAGGTGGACGCCGGCGATGATTTCTTTTTTAAACCTGGGGAGTTGCTGATCGCCCAGATGAAGGCCGAATATGATCTTTTCTTGCATACTGGAAAGATACCCAAAAAAAGCTATATTTGGTTGGGAAATTTACCCTCCGGTAGCACTTCTGAGTTGGGTGATTTGGCTGTTCCATAGTTGCTCCTGGTCTTTTACTTCGTCCGAATCACAGTAGTCGGTAATTTCGAGAATGGTTTCGTTGGTTACCGGAGATTTACGCATTCGGAATTCCAGAAATTCTTTGTCATTGTCGGCATCTTCCCATTGAAAACGAACACGGTCATCTTCTACGTGTTCGATTAATTCGGCGACCTCTTCGGAGCCACTCCACGAGAAGGTGTAGGTGTCCCCCTGGATATCTACCTCATCGCAAAACCAGCGAATCAGACAAGAGGGAGTAGTGATAAATTTGTATAATATAGTGGGAGAAGCCCGAAAGATAAATTCTAAATCAATTTTTACCCGTTCCATAATTATGTTTTTCTTTTATTGATAACTATTTGACTATCAAGGAATATAAGAGGGGCGATGCCTTTTTCTTTTTATACTCCGTTGTCGCAATTAACTTTATTTTAATGATTATTCCAAATAATAGCAAGGAATAACCATAAATATCTTCTCATAATCCATTTTATATCTTAAAAAAATAGGATGCTCAAACAGGAATTTGGAAAAAAATGTATGTCCCGAAATAAAATTTCTTGACAACCATATAATTAAACTGTATTTTTGCTATGACAGAAAGAGAAGAACTTATTAGCCCCCGCGAGTACAAATGGAAAGTTTCCACAACACTTCCAAAGGGACTATAAAGTTTCGGTTGAACCAAACAAAACTTACAATTGTCCAATACCATTCAATCCTTTCAACAGCCAACACACCTTTATCATTTTATCGTTGTATGTCCCATTAACAACAAATTGATTCCATTCAAAGCATTGTATCCTGAACGACCGAATGATAGCCCATTTTTTGTAAAATTTAAAGCTATATAATTAAAAAAAGAACTTTTTAGGATTGTCTTATGATGATCCGATTGTTGATTTTATTTAATCTATTTAAACTGTTACCTTAATGAGACAACTTAAGATTACTAAGTCCATTACTAATCGTGAAAGTCAGAGTTTGGAGAAATATCTCCAGGAGATTGGAAAGGTAGATTTGTTAACTCCAGAAGAAGAAGTTGATTTAGCTCAAAGAATCAAGCAAGGCGACCAATTGGCCCTTGAAAAACTAACCAAAGCTAACCTTCGATTTGTCGTTTCTGTGGCCAAACAATATCAGAATCAGGGACTTTCCCTGAGTGACCTGATCAACGAGGGCAACCTCGGTTTGATCAAAGCAGCACAGCGTTTTGACGAAACCCGTGGTTTCAAGTTTATTTCTTACGCCGTTTGGTGGATCCGTCAATCCATCCTTCAGGCCCTCGCCGAACAATCCCGTATCGTGCGACTGCCACTTAACAAAGTGGGATCTCTTAACAAAATTAATAAAGCTTTCTCCGAACTGGAACAAACCTACGAACGTGAGCCTTCTTCCGCCGAACTAGCCGCGTTACTGGAAATTCCAACCGAAGAAGTGGAGACTACCCTTGGAGTCGCCGCCCGTCACGTATCGATGGATGCACCTTTCGTAGAAGGAGAAGACAACTCCCTCCTCGATGTCCTGGAAAATTCCGGAACGCCGGGTACTGATTCGGCCCTGGAATACAAAGAAAGCTTACGCCGGGAAATCGAACGTTCTTTAAGCACACTGACCGACCGGCAGTGTAATGTTATCAAACTTTACTTTGGTATTGGGGTTGAACATCCCATGTCCCTCGAAGATATCGGATTGCGTTTTGGCCTGACCCGTGAAAGAGTCCGTCAGATTAAAGACAAGGCCATCAATAAACTACGTAATACTTCGCGCAGTAAATTGCTTAAAAACTATTTGGGCGCATAATTAATTTTACACGCCTCAAAACGCACCACGGGAAATTGTGGTGCGTTTTTTTTAATTTACGCTCAATTTTTTCAGTTCGTGAATCATTCCCGAAAAGATATTTTTTTCCTGATTGGCTTTATGGGGGTAGGTAAATCCTACCTGGGTCAGCGATTGTCCCGGCAACTGAACTGGGAATTTGTGGATACCGATGATATGATTGAAGCGATGGAAGGAAAAACGATTGCGGCGATCTTTGCAGAACGTGGAGAACAGGCTTTCCGGGAACTGGAACGCAGCGTGGTCAGCGAATTGATTCCTAAAAAAAATCTGGTAGTAGCTACCGGAGGAGGACTGCCCATATATGGTAATCTGATGGATGTTTTATTACAAAACGGCACGACTATTTATCTGGAAGCCAGTGAAAAAATACTCTTCAAGCGGTTGGTCCGGGAAAAAGACCATCGCCCTTTGCTGAAAAATAAAACGGATGCGGAAATCAAAAATTATATTTCAGCCAATCTTCTGACCCGATCCCCCATCTACGAAAAAGCCCACCTGATTTTTGATTTGCGGGGAGATTTTAAAAAAGATGAACAGGATTTTCTGGCCATGTTTCAACCACCTTTTACCGAATTTGATCAGTAGTTTTTTTGTTTGTGGAGCAATTGGGAAAGAAACGCCATGCCACTCAACTTATACCTTAATTTTTAAATGATGTACTTAGGTAAAATTATTAACTTTGCACCGGTGAATATTGACAAAAAGATCCTTTGGGAGCGTACAAATTATTTTGGAATAAAGTCTAAGGAATGGCAAAAAAATTACATTGCATAACTTACTTTTTAGTCCTTAATTTGCATAAATTCTGCACTAAAGTAAATTCAATAAATCAACAAAATAAAAATCAATATGAAAAATATACTCTTCCTGTTTACGCTGTTATTATTATTTGGCTGTGGTGCTGACAAGGTAAAACATCCGGCTCCTTCTGCCAATCCTGATGCGCACGCTGGTCATAATCATGCGGCCGGAGACCATGCCGGTCACGATCACGCTACGGACAAGCCCAACCCCCATATTATCACCAATCCGGATGGTACAGTTCACGTTAAAGGCGATATGACCGCATTTCTGGTGGGATTATGGGAGGTGGATTACGCCATTGTTGGAGCTGCCACCAAAGTGGACAGCCGCTACAAAGGTGCCTGGATTGACATGAAGCGCGATTTTAGTTTTACTTCCGGTATTTACGATCAGCAAACCAATTCGGGTACCTATAAGTATCAGTCTGAACCTGTCCGGTTGTTGAACTTTACTTTTGATAAAGAAGAGAAACTTCTTCCTTCGGAAGCAAAAGTGCAGGGGTACGCGATAAAACTGGTTCTGTTGGGTAAAACACCGATGGAAGGTAAAAATTCGCAAATAAAAATTGGGCAAACCAGTGCAAAGCCTAGCCGGCCTGAATAGAAACTTAGCGCATGTTTAAATTTCTATTGTCTAATAATCAACGTTTTGTGAACCTGACTTCCTAAAAAAGAACTCATTTAGCTCGCTAAACTCATTTTTTTTTAGTTCCTCAGAACCACAAATCATTGATTATCAATCTAAAATAAATTTTAAACAAGCTCTAAAGTTGTTTATAACTTCAAAGAAATCATCATAATTTAGGATCTCCTGTCAAGAGCGTCAGCACGTTGGCTTTCCTTTATGCCTGCCCCGAGCATCGTCTCGGGGAACACAAGATGCGGGATGCCAAATGACCTACATAACCGATCAGTCTCTCGTAATCACCCATGATCTTCTACTCTTTACTTCCCATTTTTTCTAATAAAAAAACGGATAAGAATCCAAGAATCATCAGAACTACGACTGCCAGAATCAGCGCATCTCCCCCGTCGTAATTTGCGGGCAGGACATTTTCTGCGACCAGTATTTTTTTCGGCGTAATCCCGTCGTCTTTTAAAATAATTGCGCCACTACTATCACGTAGCCATTCGACGGGGTTTCGCCACGGCCAGATTTTATTCAGCGATCCGAGCATAAACCCTGTTAGGGTAGCCAGGGTAAGATTGCGGTAAAATTTAAAGGTCCACGACAACAGGCGGGAAACGGTCATCAGTCCCGTCAGACAACCCAGTGCAAAAACGATCATAATAAGCAATTTATCGGGAGCCAGCGTGGAAAGGGCTGGCTTAAGGGTTTCCGTAATGATATAGCTGTACATGCCCATGATCAACAAGATAAAGCTTCCGGAGATTCCCGGCAGGATCAAAGCGGAAATAGCGATGGCGCCGGAAAAAAAGACAAAAATCAACGATTCTGATCCCTCCGCCGGAGCAATCATTGTAATCCCAAAAGCAACGACTGTCCCCAGGATCATCAGGACTATTTCACCCGGTCCCCAACGGGTGATTTGCCGCCCGATGTAGATAGCCGAAGCGATAATGAGCCCAAAGAAAAACGCCCAGACGGCGGGTGGATAATTTTCTAATAAATACGATATGGCAAAAACACCGAAGACCACTCCCAGTACCATTCCACCGAGTAACCGCACCAAAAAAGGTCCGTTGATTTCCGACCAGACACCTTTGACGCCGGATGCTTTAAAAACTGGAAGAAGTCCCGGTCCGAAGGCCTTGATGGTATTGAGCAGTTTTTCGTAAATGCCCGTTATAAAAGCGATCGTTCCGCCGGAGACCCCGGGAATTACCTCAGCGGTCCCCATGGCCATCCCTTTAATCATTGTAATAACTGTATCTTTCATGGCCGCAAATTTAAGTAATTTTAAAATGGAAATTGGAATATATTGATTATGGAAATTGCACTGCTTTTTTAAATCATAAAAAAATAATGCGACCTCTCTGAGGTCGGTTGTGGAACGCCCGGCTGCTTTGGCTAACATAATTTGACCGCGCTGCGGTCATTCTTATGCTCGAAGCAATCTGTTCAAAAATATCTATTTGGTATCTCTACAAAACATTATGGAATTAAGTCTATTTTATATTCTCAGATTGATTAAAAATCGAAAATCTGACTTCGTTCGTTGATCTTTTAAAGATGGAGTACCGAAATTTTCTATCTTTATAGTGAGACCGTTTGAAATTTTTTTATAAAAAAATTATCCATTATGTATACTTATAAAATTGTAGAAATAAAGCACT
>CAKZUV010000121.1 GCA_937921555.1 uncultured Saprospiraceae bacterium | reverse complement strand
ATTCACACCCTAAGTTTTCGTATTTTTGGCCAAACACCTTAACACTTGAGTCAAGAAGAATACCATATTATCACACCAACGGCTGCCGCTTACGTTTCCGTTATTTTACCAATCGCCATTCCAAAGCTATACACTTATTTTGTTCCTCCCGAGCTGACAGAAATGGTACAATTCGGAATCAGAATCGAAGTGGTATTCGGCAAAAGTAAACGCTACGCTGCCCTGGTGGTAGAATTACACGACGAAGCCCCCAGCGAATACAAGGCAAAACCACTGCTGTCGATCATCGACGAAAAACCCATCATTACGGAACGTCAATACAATTTGTGGAAATGGATTTCCAACTATTACTGCTGCTCGCTGGGCGAAGTCATGAACGCTGCACTACCCGGAAATTTTAAACTTTCCAGCGAGACCCTCGTTACTTTAAGCCCCATTTACGACCCTAATTATCAGGGACTCAGTAACGCCGAATTTATGGTTTGCGAAGCCCTCAGTTTTCAGAAGGAACTAAGTGTAGACGCGATTAGCAAAATTTTAGATAAAAAAAATAAACAAGCTGTCTATCCGATTGTCAATAGTCTGATTCAAAAAAAGATTATTTATCTGAAAGAAGAATTAAAGGAAAAATACAAACCAAAGTCGGTCACCTGTGTTCGGCTTACCGCTGTATATCAGGAAAATCCAGAACTACTGCAGGAGGCATTTGAATTGTTAAAAAGATCCGACCGGCAGGTAGAAACCCTGATGGCTTACCTGCAACTAGCCAAAGAACATAAATTTGTCAAACGCCCGCAATTGTGCAAAAAAGCAAATGTAGATTCGAGTGTTATCAAGGCAATGGTAAAAAAAGAAATTATAGAGTTATACGATCGTGAAATCAGCAGGATTAATCCCTACGCCGAAGAGACCATTGATAAGTCTCCTTTGTCCGGCCAGCAGGAAAAAGCGGTCAGTGAAATTAATGCTTTTTTTGAGAAACAATCCGTCGTTTTATTACACGGAGTGACGGGTAGTGGAAAAACCAGGGTGTACATTGAAGCCATTCAAAAAGTACTGGCAGCCGGAGGACAGGTACTCTATCTGATTCCGGAAATTGCGCTGACGGTGCAGATCGTTTCCAGGCTGCAAAAAATATTCGGAGATCAGATTGGCGTATTTCATTCCCGCCTGAACAACAACGAACGGGTAGAAATGTGGCATCTGGTCAAAAAAGGCAAGCCGATTGTTATGGGCGTTCGTTCCAGTTTATTTCTTCCTTTTGAAAACCTTCAGCTGATTATTGTGGATGAGGAACACGACACGTCCTTCAAACAGTACGATCCAGCTCCGCGATACAATGCCAGGGATACGGCCGTTTATCTGGCTCACCTGCATGGTGCTAAAGTAATTCTGGGTACCGCTACCCCTTCTCTGGAAACTTTTTATAATACCCAGCAGAAAAAGTATGGTTTGGTCACGATGACCGAACGCTTTGGTGGCATCACCATGCCGGAAATTGTTTTGGTAGATGCACTTTCCGAATTTAAAGAAAAAAAATTACAGGCACATTTCACAACCGTACTGTTAGCTGAATTAAAAAAAGCACTCGCCAACGGTGAACAGGCTATTCTGTTTCAGAATCGTCGTGGATACGCGCCAACTGTTTTTTGTAAAAATTGTAACTGGAGTCAGGATTGTAAGAATTGCGATGTGAGTCTTACTTACCATAAATTTACCGAAAACCTTCGATGTCATTATTGCGGATACCAACTACCGGTTCCGCCGGCCTGCCCCGCCTGCGGAGAGCACCAGCTGGACACCAGGGGATTTGGTACGGAAAAAATAGAAGATGAACTCAGTAAGTTAATTCCCAAGGCCAGAGTTGCCCGGATGGATTTCGATACCGTCAAAGGAAAAAATTCACATGCGAATCTTATTCATCAGTTTGAAGACCGGCAGATTGATATTTTGGTGGGGACACAGATGGTGACCAAAGGGCTGGATTTTGAGAATGTAAGTATCGTTGGCGTACTGAGCGCAGATCATTTATTGAAATTTCCTGACTTCCGTTCTACCGAACGAACTTTCCAGATGATCACGCAGGTAAGCGGCCGGGCAGGACGGAAAAAAAAGCGGGGAAAAGTAATTGTCCAGGCTTTTAACGTCAAACATCCAGTGATTGGTGAAATTATCAAAAATGATTTTCACGGATTTTATCATCGGGAGATGGAAGAGCGGCAGGCGTTTCAGTATCCTCCTTTTAACCGCCTCATTCAAATAACCTTTAAACACAAAGTAGCCCGTACCGTCAACGACGCGACCCGGCTCTACACCCATCTGGTGCGTGAACAATTAGGAGAAAGAGTGATCGGTCCCGCAGTTCCCGGAATTCCCAGGGTTCGTGGCCAGTATATTCTGGTTTTGATGATTAAAATGGAAAAGAAACTTCAGATGGTTCAGAAAATTAAAAAATTCCTCCAAGCTACCGCCCGAACCACAAAATCCGAGAAAGGATTTTCCTCGGTACGGATCAATATTGACGTAGATCCGCAATAGATAAAAGCGTCCTGACTAAGGAATCTTAAATAAATAAAATACGATTCTATACTTCCTCTATTTGCATCACCAGCGTAACTTTTCAGGTCAGGAGCGCAGGTGCCAGAAGATTTCAGTCAGCCAAATAGCTCCGGATAATCCCAAAAATTCAGTCCTGGTACTCAACATTTTTTTATAAAAAATACCCCATAATCACCATATTTCCACCAGTCTGCCCCTTTACTGCCGTGTTTTTAAAGAATTAAAGCGAATTTCTTAGAAAAATCATTATAAAGTCATACATTAGGGCAACTGATAGCGATTCAATTTAAGTAAAATATCAATACGTCCAAAAAACAACCTGTTTCACCCCGAAGCAACAAATGATAATTTCGCTAATAAGTCATTAAAAAACATATTACTACTTCTTACTAAACATTAACTTCATTATAAAAAGTTACCTAAATCATTTTTTTGGGTCATAATGATGTTGTATGTTTATTTCAAAAGAAGAAACTTATAAAAACTAACTAATTACATTTTTTAACTAACACCTAATTTTTCTATGAGGTATCGAGCATTTAGAACAAAGAAGGATAATAACTTCCATTTTCAATTTCTTACGGAAAACGGAGATCCTATTTTAAAAAGTCAAGCGTACGCTGACAAAAATGCCTGTTTCAATGGTATTAAATCCGTTATGAAAAACGCGGGAGATACTTCCAGGTATGAGAAAATGGAAGAGGGCGGAAAGCATTTCTTTATCATCAGAGCTGGTAATAACCAGGAAATTGGTCGTAGTGTAGCTTATAACAGCTCCGCCGACGCTGATCGTGGCATTGCGCTGATGCAGGCAGAAGGTCCTACCGCAAAAAATAATGCGGATAAAGGAACTTCTACCACTACTCAAAAAGCGGCGGCCTCTACGCCACCTCCTGTAGCTCCAACTCCTGAAAAGGAACAGAAGAAGCCTGCTTCCGGAGCCGATGACTATAAGCCACTTGCTTACTACGAAAGCCGCATTTCCGGAAAAGACAATGGATTTGAAAGCTTTGCTGCCGACGGAGAATATTACTTCACTTACAACTCAGGAGGAAAAGTAATCCTCATCAGTGAAGGTTATAGTTCCGAATCTTCCAGGGACAATGGTATCAGTTCCGTTACTAAAAATATTGGCGTAAAAGGTCGTGTTAAAAAAGAAGTACACAAAAACGGAAAACACTATTTCCGCGTTGTTGCCGGTAATCACCAGGAAATCGCGACCAGCCGATGGTACGATAACGAAGGGGAAATGGACAAAATGATTGCCACGCTGCAAGGTGGTGGAAGCGGAACTGCACAAAATCTTGCGGCCGCCGCACCAGCCGCGACCGGCTCAAAAGCAGAAGCGCCAAAGAAGGAAGCAGCAGCACCGAAAAAGGAGAAAAAAGCGAAAAAGCCAGCAGCAGAGAGAAAATACTTACGCCAGGGTGTGAGTTATCCGTGTTCGGAAATTGTTTTTGATACTTTCCAGAGCGGTGGCAACGAGAAATACTATTTTGTTTTCAGAACAAAAGATGACAAAGCCATTCTGATTAACGGTGATGTTCGCGGACACGCTACCGTAGAAGAATTAAACAGCACCATCGAAGAAGTATTGAAATACGGACCTGATAAGAAAAACTATCTGATCAAGGAAACCAAAAATGGTAAGCCTTATTTCTACATCAAAAATGCGGAAGATAAAAATATCGCACGTAGTAGCTTGTTTTACGCCAGCAAAGAAGAAATGGACGCAGCCATTAAGCTGCTGGCCTGTGGAGCTGGTATGACAAAAGCCGCACCAGCCGCCGCCGCTGCCGCTGCTCCGGCCGCACCAGCTGCAAAAGTAGTGGACGAATATCTGGAATGTTCCGCTTACAAAGGTGGAGCAGGATTCCACAAATTCAAGCATGATAACGGGGAGTATTACTTTGCCTACAATGATGACAATGGTAAAACGTACTTACGAAGTGAAGGATATACTTCGGAAAGTGGCCGTGATAACGGAATAAATTCGGTCATCAAAAATGCACCCAACGACGAACACTGGAGAGCTAAAAACGAAGATGGTAAATACTTCTTTGTCCTCCGTGCCGGAAATAATCAGGAAATCGCCCGTAGTTGTCCTTACGATTCGGAAGCGGCGATGATGAAAGATTTTGCGTGGGTTCGTGGAGACAGATCCACTATCGGTCAGGGAGCTGCCCTGGTAGGTGGCGTATGGATGACGGGATTTGCACTCCGTGCTCAGGAACAGGAAAAGCAAGCCACTATGGCCGCCGAAGATACTGCCCGTCTGAAAGCAGAAGCAGAAGCTAAGGCAAAGGCCGAAGCCGAAAGATTACGTGCTGAAGCCGAAGCCAAAGCTAAAGCGGAAGAAGCCCGTCTGAGAGCAGAAGCAGAAGCGAAAGCCAAAGCGGACGCTGAGCGAAGAAAAGCAGAATCCGAAGCTCGTCGTAAGGCGGAAGAAGAAGCTCGTCGCAAAGCGGAAGAGGAAGCCATCGAAAAGGCCAGAATAGCCGCCGAAGCCCGTCGTAAAGAACAGGAAGCACTCCGGATCAAAATGGAAGCAGAAGCAAAAGCCAAAGCCGAAGCCGAAGCGAAGAAAGCCGAAGCTGCTCGTCTTGCCGCCCTCGCCGCCGCCGCCGCTGCCGTACCAATTGTCACTAAAAAAGTAACCGTTGAAAAGAAAGAGGTAATTAAAGAAAAAGAGAAGGAAGACGATTACCTGCCATGTAAGGAATATGAAGGCCACCCGGTCAATGATAAAGAAAACAATATCGCTTTCTTTAAGCATAGTAATGGTCAGCTTTACTTTGCAGTTTATGATAAGGATGGTAAGGTTCGTTTACGTTCCGAAGGTTTTAAAGATGCCAAAACACGGGACGAAGAAGTTTCCGGAGTTATCAAGAATATTAACAACCGCGAGATGTATTCTACCATCCGACGTGGAAATTACTATATCAATATTCTGGAAGACAAAACCGGAAGAGAAGTTGGTCGATCTTGTTTACTGAAAGATAAAGTTGCTCCGGTACCACCCGTAGCTGCTGTCGCTGCCGCTGCTGCTGCTCCGGTAGTTATCAAGAAAGTAGTCGAGAAAAAACCGGAACCACCGAAGCCGAAAGAAAAGGAAGATGATTACCTTCCGTGTGAAGCGTACGCTAATCATAAGGTAACCGATAAGAAAAATAATATTGCGCAGTTTACCCACAAAAACGGTCAGCATTATTTTGCGGTCTACCACGAGAAGACTGGTAAAGTCAGATTACGTAGTGAAGGATTTACGGATAAGAACAAACTGAAAAGTGAGCTTGACGCCGTTATCAAATACCTGAACGACAAGGATCGCTACGAAACGATCCGCAGAGGTAAATATTATATCAACGTGCTGAAGGATACTTCCGGACGCGAAGTGGGTAGAAGTTGTCTGTTGAAAGATAAAGTTTCACCAATTGTAGTCGCACCGGTTGCTGCTGTAGCCGCCGCCGCCGTCGTCAAACCAACTCCTCCACCTCCGCCACCACCAGTTGTGGTTGCTGAAAAGAAAAAGGAGAAGCCCAAGCCAGTCGCCGCTGCACCCGTTGCCGCTGCTGCTACTTCCGGTGGATGTTTGAGACTATGGCCATTACTTCTTGCTTTACTGTTGTTGTTGCTCTTGTTACTATTATGGTTCAAAGGGTGTTTCGGATGTGCCGCGGCTCCGCCAGTAGCACCAGTAGCGCCACCACCTGTCGTAGCGCCGGTAGCACCACCTGTTAAAGTTGCGGTTTGCCCCGCAGCAGGAGAGCTTAAGCTAAACGATGGAATTGGTACACAGGTTGCGGATTACCTCGCTGATCCGGAAAGTACGTTCCCGAAGCGTTTCAACGTGGGTGGTATTAATTACGATAAGAATGGTACCCGTCTGAATTCCAGAGCGAAGAAGCAACTGGATGACCTGGCTACCTGCCTGAAAGGTTGTAATAATATCGAAGCCGATGTTTACGGATACATCTCTGGTAACGAGCAGGGAAGTTACCGGGGCAACAAGGAAATTACGCTCGACGACGTTCGTGCCCGTGGCGTAGTGGATTATCTGAAGAGCCGTGGAATTGATACGGATCGCCTTAATTTTGAAGGTGGCGGTACCAATGATAACGGTGGAATTTCGATTGAAATTGATAAACGGTAAAACACCGTTTTAGATAAAGTCTTTAAAAGTCCCGTTGGTTTTGCAACCAACGGGGCTTTTTTTATGCTACAGTGCAGGGGATTTCACCGCTTTGCCCCTTACATTAACCTTTCGTTCATAAATGGAATACTAATTGTAAATATTAATAGATGCCTCCTCTTTGATACCTGTGTATTATTTAATATTCAGGCTCACTCTAAATTTTTCTTGATTTGAAAAAGAATAAGCAAATATTGATAATTGAAGACCATAATGGACTTCGGATGATGGAAGGTATATTTCTGAAGAAATACTACGATGTGGTTACCCAAAAAGATGGTCTCGATGGGATCATCTGGTTGAGCGCCGGTAATTTTCCGGACCTGATTGTCCTGGATTTGATGATGCCCCGACTGAGTGGCGTAGAATTTTTAATCAACCTAAAGAGCAGCGGTATCTTTCGCGACATCCCGGTTATTATTGTTTCGGGTGACGAAGATCAAACCATTATCGACCGTTGTAAGCGGCTCGGCTCTACGGATTATATGATCAAACCGTTCGATCCCCGGCAATTATACGAAAGAATCGAAAAGATTTTAACTCCGGTCCCTGCGTAGGAATATTCATTCAGTTACCCAAACATAGAAAACTACTTATCCTATGATTTCAATACAAACACCCGTCAAACTGAAGAAAATTCAGTTAGTTGGTTTTGCCTCTTCTTTCGATCATCTGATGGAAGAGTTAGAGGAAAACCTGGTAGAATACAAATTTTCCAGTGTTTTAGAACCCAGCCAAAGAAAAGCCTGGTTAAAAAAGTACAGTGCCGTTTATGACAAGGCTGACTTACCATCTGCCATCATTTGCGATTACGAATATCTGGTAGAAACCAATTTTAACCTGCTCAATGATATTCAGCTCAATCCACTGCTGAAAGATATTCCTTTTATCTGTTTCAATACCGGAGACAGTAAATTCAACAAAAAAGATGGAATCCGGCGGGGAATTGACGACTATTACGCCTCGCCAATTGATACGGTGGGCATGCGTAAACGGATCATCTTTTTGAATCAGTATAAATCTACTTTAAAATCAGAAGTACTTCAGAACAACGAGCTGACAACATTTAAAATGCCGATGTTTAAGCGTTCGTTTGATATTGTATTTTCGTTGTGTGTGCTGATTTGTGCCAGTCCGTTTTTATTAATCGTGGCGGCGTTGATTAAACTGGAATCCAAAGGGCCCATAATTTATAAATCAAAACGAGCCGGCTACGGTTTTCAGATTTTTGATTTTTTAAAATTCAGATCTATGTCTCAGGACGCAGATACAAAAATCAAAGAACTGGCTCATTTGAATAAGTACGATTCTGCCGGCGCGGACGAAGATGGTAAAAAAGGTCCTTCTTTTGTAAAACTAAAAAACGATCCCCGGATCACAAAAGTTGGAAAGTTTATCCGGAAATTCAGCATCGACGAGTTACCGCAATTTATCAATGTGCTAAAAGGCGATATGTCTATTGTCGGTAATCGGCCCCTGCCATTATACGAGGCGGAACAACTGACAAACGATCAATGGTCCACGCGGTTTCTGGCACCGGCAGGGATTACGGGTTGGTGGCAAATCAACAAGCAGGCGGCCAAAAATTTACCGGAGTCGGAACGAATGAACCTGGATCTGGAATACGCGGAAAAAATTTCGCTTTGGTTTGATATAAAAATTATCCTGAAGACGATTCCCGCGATGGTTCAGAAGGATGAGAATTAATAAAATAGTTTTATTATAAAAAAGCGACGGATGAGCTGGGCTTGTCAGTCGCTTTTTTTTGTTATTGAAACTTAATCACCGCATATTTGCGGCGATTACCACGTCTATTCGCCGCAAAATTGCGGCGAATAGACATCGCATTTACACTAGAACAAAAAAAATCCTTACCCGCACAAGACGAATAAGGATAATAGTGGAGAATACCGGAGTCGAACCGGTGACCTCTTGCATGCCATGCAAGCGCTCTAGCCAGCTGAGCTAATCCCCCGAGCTGCGCAAATTTACAACTTATTTATATGGGCACCAATAAAAATGCAGTGTATTTTCTTTTTTTTGTTTAATCGTTGATTTGTTTAATCGTTTAAAGCACTAAACGATTCAACGATTCAACAAATCAACACCCCTAAAACTTATCCAGCAATTCCATTTTCTTTTTCTGAAATTCTTCCTCGGAGATAATATTCTTGTCGCGTAGTTCACCCAATTTGAGGAGCAATGCGTACACATCATCATCTTCCTTTTTGACCACGGCAGATTTTTCGATTGCCTCTTCAATTTCTTCTTCTACCTCCGCTACTTTTTCTTTAGCCTGATCTTTCAGATCCTGAGCGACCTTTTTACCTTCCTGAAATTTTTCGTCAAACATCTGCTTGGCCTTATCAATGTCGATATTATCCAGTTGGACATTTCCACTCAAAAAAGAAGTACAAACCTGTCCTACCGCGTAAGTCGAGGCACCGGACAAAGCGACCATTGAGATGCCTCCCAGCATCGATCCCAAACCGGGGATGGTCTTGATCAGCGACGCACCGTAGCGGGCAAAAGCAGATCCCGTCAACGAAGCAACCAGCGCTTTTCCTGTTACATCCGAATAGTCCTTGTCGTACAGATCACAAAGCTGACGAATCATATCCATTTGTACTGCGGTCACCGCCGTCAGATCCAGTAAAGGAATTGGTATGGCGCCCGCCCCCATAGAATACAAAACGTGGGTTTGAATAATTCGGTTGGCTTTATCAGAAATATTATTCATAGTTTAGAAATTTAATGCATAGTAATTTGTGCCTGCCGGGCAGGAACATTTATCTCATAACGAATATAGTCGCCGGATGGTTCTATTGGTTGAAATTCTAGATCAATGACCATAAATATCCGACGATCATCTTAGGAATGTTAAATAAATAAAATACGATTCTATACTTCCTCTTTTTGCCTAGAATCTGCACTTATTTATTTGCCATTCCTTATAAAGCGTAATTAGGCTTCAGTTTAGATTCATTTTTGTAGAAATCATTGATGATTCTGACAATCTCTTCGGGGTCGTCCGTCAATGGAATCAAATCCATGTCTTTGGCGCTGATATTTCCGTATTGTTCGAGCATGACCGTTTCGATCCATTCGCGCATCCCACCCCAGAATTTGGTTCCTACCAGGATTACGGGAACCGCCGTGATTTTTTTAGTCTGAATCAGCGTCAGTACTTCAAATAATTCGTCCAGTGTACCAAAGCCTCCGGGCATTACGATAAAAGCCTGTGCGTATTTTACAAACATTACTTTACGGATGAAAAAATACCGGTGATTGAGGTTATGAGCCGGATTGATGTATTTATTACCACCCTGTTCAAAAGGCAGATCAATATTTAATCCCACCGAGAGTCCACCATTTTTAGCGGCTCCTTTATTGCCCGCTTCCATGATACCCGGTCCTCCTCCGGTAATGATTCCGTATCCTTCCTGAGTCATTCGTTTGGCGATCTTAACGGCCAGTTTATAATATTTCTGATCGGGTTTGGTCCGGGCAGATCCAAATATAGAAACACAAGGACCGATATTATTCATCACTTCAAAACTATCTACGAATTCCGAAATCACCTTGAACATCGTCCAGGAGTTTTCGCCCTTTATTTTACTCCATTGTTTTCGGTTAGTCAGGTTTTTGTTTTTTTTAGCAAAAGGATTGTTTTTACTCATCTTGATTATTTTATGCATGAAAAGAGCCTGCTGATTGATTCAGCAGGCTCTCATTAGGTAATATTATACGACTGTAGTCTTAGCAAATATGCTAGTCAGTTCTGTGTTTTTTGTATTCTTTTGCAATGTGTTCATAAACTTCTTCGAGCGAATTATATTGATCGAATATTTTTTTGAATTCCGAAACTTCCTGAGAACTCATAGGCACCACGTAACGCAGTACATCATCTTCGGTAATATCTTCGGCACTGAGGATGATTAATCGTTCCACTACGTTTCTTAATTCCCGGATATTTCCAGTCCAGTTAACGTTTTGTAATGCTAACATGGCTTCCGGTTTTACCTTTTTCATCGGTAATCCGTGTTCTGTACAGATATTTTTAATAAAATGATCTACCAGTAAAGGAATATCTTCGCGCCGATCATTCAACGGTGGCACTTTTATTACGATGACGGCCAGACGGTGATATAAATCTTCCCGGAAACGTCCTTCGGCGATCTCTTTCCGCAAATCTTTATTGGTAGCCGAAACGACTCTTACATCTACTTTAATTTCTTTATCTCCACCGACGCGGGTAATCCGGCTTTCCTGTAATGCCCGCAGTACTTTTGCCTGAGCACTCAAACTCATGTCACCGATCTCATCCAAAAAGATGGTCCCTTTATTTGCGAGCTCAAATTTACCAATTCTTTGCTTATGTGCAGACGTAAAAGCACCTTTTTCGTGGCCAAACAACTCACTTTCAATCAATTCTGAAGGAATTGCGGCACAGTTGACCTCAATAAGTGGTTCGCTACTGCGCGGGCTGCGTTCGTGGAGATAGCGGGCGACGAGTTCTTTCCCCGTTCCGTTAGAACCAGTCACCAGTACTCTCGCTTCACTGGGAGCTACCAGTTCGATTGTTTTTTTAATTTCGGTCAATGACTTGGAGTTACCGACCATTTCCTGTTTTTTCTTTCTACTAACTTTTACTTTCAGCGTCTTATTATCTGTAATCAGAGAAGACTTATCCATTGCGTTACGTACGGTAATCAGCATCCGGTTTAAATCTGGTGGCTTGGAGATAAAATCGAATGCTCCCTTCTTAACCGCTTCAACGGCCGTATCGATATTGGCGTGTCCGGAAATCATAATAACCGGCGTATCCGGTGCCAGCATCTGCACCCGTTCGAGTGCTTCCATTCCATCCATTTTGGGCATTTTAATATCCATCACTACGACGTCGTACGCAGCCTTTTTAAGCTTCACCATACAATCCAGTCCATCTACTGCTTCGTCCACAGTATATTTCTCAAATTCCAAAATGTCCCTTAATGTTTTTCGAATGGCCTGCTGATCATCAACTACTAATATTCTCGCCATAATCCTCTCTTTGGTTTTAAAAGTAATAGTCGAATAGTAAATGCCCGGTTTTTCCGGTATTTATCCTTCGTTCATCACTAAGTTAGTAAAAGTGTTTCAAAGTAATATATAGTTAAACTTAATATAATATATCCTTAACGCGGATTTCGGGCCAATGTTACCTTTTTATATTAGTTTATTATACTTACTGGACAGCCGATTTAAGATAGCTGCAAGTGGCAAGTTTTCTCAGATATGTTGTAGAACACATTAGTATTTACTGCAATAAGCATGCTACAAAATGCAATCTGTTCTAAAATGCCAAGTTACACAAAAAAGACATTATAAATTCATCATACAAATTGAAATAACGATACTTTAAGAGTAAAATTATTTTCGTTAAGACATTATTAGGAGTAACCTGAAAATATAGTACTTAGTTCCCCAATGCCCGAACGGCCAGCCAAGCCATTAATCCACTGCCTGTTTCCAGACTTTTTTCATCAACATCAAAAGTAGAAGTGTGCACCGGCGAGGTAATTCCACGTTTTATATTACCAGTACCCAGCCGGTAAAAGCATCCGGGAATTTCCTGCGAATACCAGGCAAAATCTTCCGAAGTCATTCTGATGGGTAAATCCACGACGTTTTGTTTGCCCAGATATTCAATAGCGTGCTCTTTTGCCTGAAGGGTCATTGGAATATTATTATTTAAAAAAGGATACCCTACCCTGATTTCCAGTTCGGCGGAACCGCCCATACTTTTGGCCAGGTTGGTCACCAGTTTTTGTAATTTCCGGTGAGCTGTTTTCCGCCATTTTTCGTTCATCGTCCGGAAGGTTCCCTGGAGATTTACCTCGTTGGGAATAATATTGGTAGCACCACCATCGGAGGCTATTTTTCCAAAAGTCAGCACGCTTGGAATCGTTGGGTCTGACATCCGGCTGACTACTTGTTGTAAGGCGGTAATCAGATGTGCCGTCAATAAAATAGGATCCACACAGTTTTGGGGCAAAGCTCCGTGACCACCTTTACCTTTTACTTTCAAAAATAATTCATCGGCGGAAGCCATGTACATTCCTGGACAAAAACCGACCTTTCCGGCAGCGAGTGGCGGATGAACATGCTGGCCGAATATTTTACGGGGTGCCGGATTTTTGAGGACTCCTTCTTTGATCATAATGGAAGCACCTCCGGGCAACTGCTCTTCTCCCGGTTGAAAAATAAGTTTAATGGTTCCACCAAAATCGGCTTTTATTTTTTGCAGAATACGGGCGGTTCCCAACAAACTGGTCGTATGTACATCGTGCCCGCAGGCATGCATGATGCCAGGCTTCCGGGAACGATAGGGAACGTCATTGGTTTCCTGGATGGGCAATGCATCGATATCCGCACGCAGGGCGATGATATTTTTATTATTTTTTTGTCCTTTGATAATGGCCACTACGCCATTTTCGGCGCAGCCGTGCTGGTGTTGGATGCCCATTTTTTTAAGCTGGGCAGCGATGTATTTTCCCGTCTTTTTTTCCTGAAAAGACAGTTCGGGATGTTGATGTAAATGGCGGCGAATCTTGATCAAGTCTTCGTGATAAGCGGCTGCTAATTTCTGAATGGTATCGCGCATATTTATTTTTTTATCTGCCCAACTGGCGGAAAGCACTTAATAAAATATCAATATCTCTGGACGTGGTATAATCTTTAGCGTAGAAAAAATTGAGTCGACGGATGGTCGGTTCGTCAATACCCGCTACGGTAAGTTCATCGAGTGGCGTCAGGACTCCGGGTTTTAAGTTAGGTAGCAACATTTCATTTTTAGCTTGCGGATGATAGCCTACCCACGTTTTTTTATTTAAAATAACCTGAGAAATATTTCTTAGGACCCCCCCTGGATTTTTTATAATAAAAACTAAAACGGGCGACAACAGCAGACCTCCAACGGCCAGCAGAACATCCATTAATCTTTTACTTCTCCGGTAACGAAAGTCCGCAATATTAAATTGAATGTCGATGGTATAAAGTTCGCCGGCACTATTTTTTGAGCTGCTGCCAATGATACTCAGACTTTCTTTTGGAACGATCTTATAACTGATTTTTGGTCCCAGCCGGGTCATCCATTCCATAATGTCCTGCGCGCTGATATTTTCGGAACAAAAAATAATTTCATTTATTTTATAAATGTGTACCACCTCGTCCAATTGTGCTAAAGTACTGAGATAAATTTCAGGTTGTTTATCTATCCCTTCAGGGGCTACGGTTCCGATAAAATTTTTCTTTGCCCCCGACTGGTGAACGAGTGTCTGGACCCGTTCACTCTCCCCGATGGCACCGACGATGACCATATTTCTGCTTTCGGTATTATCCAGATTAAGGTTACGGTGCAGTATGAATTGTTGTAAAAAACGCAAACTAACCGTAGATAACATCGCCCAGATAGCGCCCAGGATGATCAGTATTCTGGAAGAGCGGTATTCTAAATCCAGAAATCCATAGACGGCAGCCAGAATAAAAGTTCCGACCAGCAATCCCCGAATGAGTTGTTTAATATTATTTTTGCGATCATAAGCACCACTGAAATAAGCAGTTCCCAACCAAATAACAAGGTAAAGTGGAATATTTACAAATAAAAAAGAATTGTCATAATAGTCCGGTTCTTTAAAATAATAGGTAGCCCAGAAATTTTTAAGGTAGATCAGACCCGCCCCGATAGCCAGCGCGTCCAGCAGTGGAAAGTAAGCTTTCTTAATAAAATTTCCCGCCAGGGTTAGTCCAGCCCGAAAGTAAATAGCCAGTTTCAACATCAGGATATATAACCATGCCCGTTCTCCCTGGAAATGCTTGCGCGCAAAAATAATCATCGCATTATAAAAAGTCTTTACGTAGTTCAGGCTCCCCTTTTTGGTACTTTCTCCCTTATAGTGAATAATTCTGGTATCCGCCAGATAATAATTTTCATAACCAGCTTTGACGATACGATAAGATAAGTCGATGTCTTCTCCGTACATAAAAAATGCCTCGTCCAACAGGCCTATTTCGTCCAGAACGCTGCTGCGTAACCACATAAATGCACCCGCCAGTACTTCTACTTCGTGATTTTCATCCTCCTCCAAAAATCCAAGGTGGTAACGATTAAAGGTTTTTGATTTTGAAAATAAGGTAGATAACCCAAACGTCTTACAAAAAGCAACGAAAGGCGACGGAAAACCTCTTTTGGATTCAGGTAGAAAGTTACCAGAGCCGTCAATCATTTTTACGCCCAGTCCACCAGCTTGCGGATGTCGTTCCATAAAATCAAAACAAACCCTGAACGTATTTTCCTCGACCACGGTATCGGGATTGAGAAGTAAAACATATTTTCCTTTCGCTTGCCGGATGGCCTGATTATTAGCAACCGAAAAGCCGGGATTGCCCGAATTGGCAATAAGAATTACTTCTGGAAATTTTTCCCGGACCATTGGGACAGAGTCATCCACTGAATTATTATCCACCACAAAAACTTCTACCGACAGACCAATCGAAGCTCTGACGACCGAAAGCAAAGCCTGTTCTAAAAAATATTTTACATTATAGTTGACAATGATGACGGATAAATCCATTGGGTTGGTTATTTATCCGTGTCTTGATAAGGTAAACGGGTAGCAATAGATCTTCCCAGGGTAAGTTCGTCCGCGTATTCGAGTTCGCCACCGAAAGAAATACCGCGGGCGATGGTACTGATATTAACGCCGGAATCTTTTATTTTTTTAGAAATATAAAAGATAGTAGTATCTCCTTCTATCGTAGGGCTGATCGCCATGATAACCTCTTTTACTTTTTTATCGTGTACTCTTTTTTCCAAAGATTCGATATTCAAATCATCAGGCCCTACTCCTTCTATCGGCGAAATTACGCCACCTAACACGTGATACACTCCATTAAACTGGCCGGTAGCTTCGATGGCCATTACATCCCGGATCGTCTCAACAATACAGACAATTTGACTGTTTCGCTTAGGACTGGTACAAATAGCACATATCTCGGCGTCTGACACATTATGGCAAATACTACAATGCTTGATATTACGCCGCATTTTAACAATCGCCTCAGAAAATTGCTCGCTGGTCTGACCAGGCTGATCTATCAGGTGCAATACGAGTCTTAATGCGGTCTTTTTTCCGATTCCCGGCAGTGCCGTAAAGGCCATAACAGCCTCTTCAATTAGAGTAGAAGAAAAATTCATCTGTTTAGTATAAATTCAAAAGCGAATAATCGTAAAAATAGATTAAATTATGCATTTTTGCATTCTGTAAATAAATTATATTAAAAGAACAAAAATTGTAGATCATGGCAGAAGTAATTCGAATGCCCAGAATGAGTGACACCATGGAAGAAGGTGTTATCGTTGGCTGGCTCAAAAAGGTAGGAGATAGTTTAGAACCAGGAGATGTATTGGCAGAAGTAGAGACAGATAAAGCAACGATGGAATTAGAGTCTTTCCAGGAAGGTACTCTTTTATACATTGGTGTTGAGGAAGGTCCTGTTCCTGTGAATGGTATTCTTGCTGTCATTGGTGAAGAAGGAGAAGATTACAAATCTGCGCTCGCTGCGGCGGAGAATGGATCGACCAGCTCCGAAGCCAAAGAAGATAGTAATGAAAATAAAGAATCAGCCACGCCGGCCGAACCAGAAGTGGCAGCAGCTGCGGAGCAGCCTGCCGCCAATAATAATAGCAGAGTGAAAGCTTCTCCACTCGCTAAAAAAATCGCTCAGGATTCTGGTCTGGACCTGACGACCATCAATGGTAGTGGCGATAATGGCAGAATTGTCAAAAAAGACGTCGAGGCCTATTTAAAGCAACCCTCCGCACCGGCGAGCGCACCAGCGGCTAAACCCGCAGAAGAAGCAAAAGGGCCGGCGGTGGCACCTTTCACTTTCAGCGGAAATGGTCAGGAAGCAGAAGAAGTACCCGTTAGTCAGATGCGTAAGGTAATTGCCAGAAGACTGGGAGAAAGTAAGTTTTCGGCTCCGCATTTCTATCTAACGATTGAAGTAGAGATGTCCAAAGCAATGGCTACCCGGAAGCAACTAAATGAGATTTCGCCTACCAGGATTTCTTATAATGACCTCGTAGTCAAATCCTGTGCGGTAGCGTTACGTCAGCATCCGGCAATCAATAGTTCATGGCTGGGTGATAAAATAAGAATCAACAAAGAGATCAATGTTGGTGTTGCAGTAGCGGTTCCTGATGGATTGCTGGTACCAGTTATTCGACACGCAGATATGAAATCCCTTTCACAAATCAATGTGGAGGTGAAAGAACTCGCCGGTAAAGCAAAAGAAAAGCGTTTACAGCCAGATCAGATGCAGGGAAATACCTTTACAATTTCGAATCTAGGAATGTTTGATATTGATGAATTTACCGCGATTATCAATCCGCCTGATGCCTGTATCATGGCCGTAGGATCAATTGCTGAAAAGCCGATTGTCAAGGATGGCGAATTGGCAGTTGGCAACATTATGAAGTTGACCCTAAGCTGTGATCACCGCGTAGTAGACGGTGCTTCCGGGGCCAGATTCTTACAAACCGTAAAATCAATGCTGGAAGATCCGATTCGATTATTAGTTTGATAGGATAAGAATAGACTTTTTTATTAAAAGCCGGTAACAAAACATTGTTACCGGCTTTTTAGTTAGTAATGGTAAAACAATAACTTCCCGATTTATGGCTGGCCCTTTTGATCCAATATTTCGTTAAAAAGCCTCGCCGATGCTATGGCATCGTCTACGTTTTTTGCCTCATCTTGAACCAAAATTCCCTTGCCAAAATGCGG